>DATJFC010000267.1:0-3177 GCA_035495995.1 Holophagaceae bacterium | reverse complement strand
CCGAGCGGAGGTAGAGCATCGTCAGATCCCCGCCCCGCTGGCCCGTGCCGCGCCCTTCCAGCAGATCGTCCGAGAGGAAGGCGAGATGCGCGCGGAGAGCGCTCTCGGAAACCTTCGGGGCTTCCACCGGCGCCTGCGCGGAGATCCCCGGCTGCGCGTGCGCCGCCAGGGGGGCGGCGAGGGTCAGGGCGGCCGCGGCCGCGGCGAGGAGACGCATGGATCCTCCGGAACCCCCGATGATACCTCGCGACGCGGAGCTTAGCCCCTCGTGAGGGCGAAGGCCTGGAAGCCCTCGCCGTCCCAGCTCAGCGGGTCCGGAAGGAAGAGGCTGGAGGGCGAGGCGTCGAGGCCGAAGCGCGCGTCCCAGACCGCTGCCGGGCGCAGATCCGGATGCGCCTTGAGCACCGCTTCGCGGTGGGCGAGCCCTTCTTCAGGCAGCCAGGAGCAGACGGCGAAGATGAGCAGCCCGCCCGGCGCGAGGCGCGGCAGGGCCGCCTCCAGCAAGGCCCGCTGCCGCTTCGCCAGGTCGCGCAGATCCAGCTCCCCGCCGATCCAGGACAGCTCGGGGTGCTTCTGGAGCGTGCCGCTGCCGCTGCAGGGCGCGTCCAGCAGGATGAGGTCGAAAGGCGCGGCGCCCGAAGCGAGCCAATCGGCGGCGTCGGCCTCCACGATTTCCGCGGTCACGCGCCGCGCCGCGAGGTTCTCCTTCAAGCGCGCCGCGCGGCGGGGGCTGCGCTCCAGGGCGGTGATGGCGGCGCCGGGAAAGCGCAGCCCGAGGGCCGTCGTCTTGCCGCCGGGCGCGGCGCAGGCGTCGAGGATGCGCGCCGCGGGACCTTCCCACCGGAAGGTCATCAGCGCCTGGGAGCTGGCGTCCTGCACCATGCCGCTCCCCTCCTGGAGCCAGGCCAGGGGGAAGGCCGCGCCGGGCTCCAGGCGCCAGCAGCCTTCGAAGGCCGGGTCGGGCACGAGCCCTTCCGGCGCCTCGCCTCGCAGCAGCCGGAAGGCCAGGCGCGGCTCGCGGTGGACCCGCGCCCAGAGATCCAAGAGCTCAGCTTCCCGTTTGCGCGGCTCCAGCGCGGATTCCAGCACCCAGGCCGTGAACTCCGTGCGGTCGGCGCCGGACACCGCGTCCAGTTCGGCGCGCAGTTTCGGCAGCTCCTGCGAGGCCTTCCTCAGCAGCGCGTTCACGAGGCCCTTGTGGACGGGAAAGCCCAGTTCCGCGTCCGCGGCCAGATCCACGGCTTCGTGGACGGCGGCATGGGGCGCCACGCCCTCCAGCCAGGCCAGCTGGGCGAGGCCGATGGCGAGGGCCACCTGGGAACCGGCCGGGAGGCCCCGCTTCGGATCCTTCAGCTTCGGCCTCGCCCAGGCCTGCATGGCGCCCCAGTGGCGGAGGCAGACGCCCAGCAGAGCCTGGGCCAGGGCCGCGTCGGCACCCGACAGGTTCTGGTCCCAGCGCTCGGGCACGCGCTCCCCCCGCCCGAAGACCGCATGGAGGGCCCGCGCCACCGCGCGTCGAGAAGGAGTCGCCATTTCTCCAGCCTCTCACGAGGCCGTCTAAACTGAAGCGATGAACGATTCGCCTTCCGCGCGGCTGGTCCGCGCCCTCACCGACGACCGCCACATCCGCTTCGCCGCCCTCCAGGCGACGCCCCTCTGGGACGGCGTCCGCCGCAGCCATCCGCACCTCGAGGCCGGGGCCTGCGCCTGCCTCACGCAGCAGCTCTCCGCCGTGAGCCTCCTGCAAAGCCGCAGCGGCTTCAACGAGCGGCTCCAGATCCTGCTCAAGGGGGCCGGCCGCGCGAAGGCCGTCGTCGCCGACTCCTGGCCCGACGGGACCCTGCGCGGCGTGCTCGATTCGGCGAGCCCTGATCCCGGCGGCGATTGGATCGCGGGGCCGGGCCTGCTCCAGGTCATGCGCTCCAACCGGAGCGGCCAGCCCTACATCGGCACGCTCGAGCTCGTGGAAGGCGATCTCGCCAAGCAGGTGGAGGCCTACCTCCAGCAGTCGGAGCAGGTGCAGGCCAGCCTCACGCTCTGGTGCGAAGAGGGCACGGGCGTCTCCGGCGGCCTTCTCGTGGAGCCCATGCCCGACTGCCCCCCGGACCGCCTGCGGCGCCTCGTGCAGGCCCTCGAGGGCCTCGAGGTCGTGCCGTGCTGGGAGCGCACGCCCGACTTCCTGCTGGACTGGATCAACCAGGGCAAGGGGGCGACCGTGCTCACGGAGACGGACATCGCCTACCGCTGCCGCTGCCAGCGCGACACGCTCGTCTCGACCATGTCCGGGTTCACGGCGGACCAGCTGGAGGATCTCTTCCGCGAAGGCGATCCCATCGAGGTCCGCTGCGACTACTGCGGCAAGGTCTACCCCATCACCCGGGCCGAGCTGCCCGGCGCGGCCTCCTGAGCGGCCGCGTGGCCTCCGTCGCCATCAAGGAGCGCGGCCGGCCCCTGGGCTCGCCCTTCTCCACCTGGCTGCACTTCCGCCTCGTTCCCTTCCTCGGCGCGCATCTGCTGAAGCTCTGGATGGGCACCCTGCGCGTGCGCCTGGAAGGCTTCGCCGCCGTGCAGGAGCTCGTGGACCGCGATGAGCGCTTCGTCCTCGCCTTCTGGCACCGCCGCCTCGTGATGATGCCGCTGGCCTATCCCTTCATCCGCAAGGACCGGGGCGTCGCCATCCTCGCCAGCGACAGCCGCGATGGCGAGCGCTCCACCGCCACCTGGAAGCACTTCCGCATCCACGCCGTGCGCGGCACCGCCAGCGACGACGGCGCGAAGGCGCTCGTGCGCATGATCCGCGCGGTGAAGGAAGGCTGGGATTTCGGCATCACGCCCGACGGGCCCCGCGGCCCGCGCCAGCAGCTCAAGCCCGGCGTCATCGCCCTCGCCCGCAAGACCGGCGCCTGGATCGTGCCCGTCTGCGTCGCCGCCGACCGCGCCGTCACGCTCAAGACCTGGGACCGCATGGTGCTGCCCCTGCCCTTCTCCATCGTGACGGTGCGCTACGGCGAACCCGCGCGCCACGCGCCCAAGGGCGATGACGCGGCCGACGGCGCGAAGCTGGAGGCGGCGATGAACGCGCTGGAAGCGTGGGCGGAGAAGGCGCGATGACGAAGCTCGCGGTCGTCTCCCTCTCCGGCGGCATGGATTCCACCGTCACCGCGGCTATCGCGCGGG
>DATJFC010000266.1:0-9672 GCA_035495995.1 Holophagaceae bacterium | reverse complement strand
CCCGAAGTCCCCATCCTCACCGTGGGCGGCGTGGGTCGCGGCGGCTATCTCTGGTCCGAGCCCCTGAAGCCCGAGACGTCGGGAACCGATGAAGGCCGCTTAGGCCCGGTCAAGGCGGATTAAGGAGAATCAAGAAGACTTGATTTCCGTCCTGGCGGCGGCTCGCGGAGGCTAAGGGAAGTTCTCGCCCCAACCTGCCGTTTCATCGTTCCAGGAGCTTCACCTTCCGGTGAACCCCGCGAAACGGCGGCGTCCTAGCTTAGATCCCGAACGCCGCACCTTCCGACCCCAACCCCGACGGGCCGCCATGGCCCTGCCCGCCCGAGGCCTGCCCGCAGGCTTCGGCGCGGCCCTGCGCCAGGAGCGCCCATGCCCAGGATCCGATTCCAACACCTGCTCGCCGGCCTCGCCTTCCCGCTGGCCGTCCTCGGCGGCACGCCCGGCCAGCTCACCATCCACGCCATCAACGTGGGCTGGGGCTCCAGCGTCCTCGTGGAAGGCCCCACCGGCAAGCACATGCTGCTGGACTCCGGCAATGTCGGCGAGGGCACGGCCGCCGTCGCGCCCTACCTCCGCGCCGAAGGCGTCGCGAGCCTCGATGTCATCGTCCTCAGCCACAACCACCAGGACCACTCGGGCGGCCTTTCCGAAATCGCCAGCGCGGGCTTCACCGCGCCCTTGAACTACTACAACGGCTCCACCGGCGGCTCCAGCACCGCGCTCACCTGGGAGTCCACCACCCACGCCACGGCCATCACCCCGGGCACGGTCATCGATCTGGGCGGCGGCGCCACCGCCACCTGCATCGCCGCCAACGGCCGCGTCATCGGGCAGACCACCAACTACTCGGGCGGGGACGAGAATGACAACTCCGTCGCCCTGCTCATCCAGTACGGCGGCTTCAAGTACATCTGGGAGGGCGATCTCGGCGGCGCGGCAGACGCGGAGGACACCTGCTCGGGGCGCACCACGAGCCAGGTCGATGTGGAAGTGCCCATGATCCGGGCCATCCTGCCGGGCGGCTCGCACCCGCTCATCCCAAGCCAGAGCGTGGACATGATCCACGTGGGCCACCACGGCAGCATGAGCAGCACGCACCCGGTCTACGTGAACCTCACGGCCCCCACCGTCGCCCTCATCAACACGGGCCACGGCCAGAGCAGCACCTGGGCCCTGCCCTACGTCGACACCGTGGACCATGTCCTGCTCGGCGGCGTCAACGGCTGCGCGGGCGTGCCCGCGCCCCTGGTGCTCCAGACCGAGGATGGCGACCAGGATTACGGGAGCAAGCGCAGCACCTCCGGCTACGCCGTGGGCAACATCAAGGTCCGCACGGACGGCAGCCATTTCTGGGTGAGCTGCAACGACGACAACGGCGTCGTGCCCTACATCGCCGCGGACAACCTGGCCACCGAACGCGCCAACGCCGGGATCCCCCTCGGCACGGAGCGGGAGTTCACCGTCCACGGCGGCGGCACCACCGCCAACACCGTGACGGCCACGATCACGCTGCCGGGTTCGAACGCGACCATCCCTTCGGGCACCACCGAGGGCTTCGCGGGGTCCGCGACGGACAGCAGCTCCACCGCCACCATGAGCTACAGCTGGAATTTCGGCGACGGCGGCACCGGCAGCGGCGCCTCCGCGTCCCACCTCTACACCAACACCGGCAGCTCCTCCATCAGCTACGTGGCCTCCCTGACCGCCACCGACAGCACCGGCGCCTCTGGCGCGGCTTCGCGCATCATCACCGTCTCCCCGGCCGCCTCGAAGAACACGGTCACGGCCGCCATCACGACGCCCTCCTCCAATGTGACGATCGCCTCTGGCGCGAGCCAGGCTTTCGCGGGCGCGGGCACGGATTCCGCGTCGGGCCAGACGCTGACCTACACCTGGGCCTTCGGCGACGGAACGACGGGCTCCGGCGCCTCGGCAAGTCATGTGTTCACCAACACCGGCACGAGCGCGGTCACGGACACCGCCACCCTCACCGTCACGGACGGGACCGGCGCCAGCGCCGCCGCCACGCGCGCGATCACGGTGAATCCCGCGCCTTCCAGCGGCGCCACCTACAACGAGGTCGAGCCCAACAACAGCCGCACCGCGCCGGACCTCGTCGCCGACGCCGTGACGAGCATCGTCGGCTACTTCCCGTCCTCTTCCGACAACGACGACTACTTCCAGGTGAACCTGCTGGCGGGGCACACCCTGACCGTGGGCATGACGGGCCCCACGGCCTCCAGCCAGGACTACGACCTCTACCTCTACAGCAGCGCCGGGACCCAGCTGGCCTCCTCCACCAATTCGGGGACCACGGAGCACCTGTCCTACAAGAACACCAACATCTCCGCCGCGAAGGTGCTCTACATCCGCGTGAACCGCTACGCGAGCTACAGCTCCAAGACGCCCTACACGCTGACCCTCAGCCGCTGAGGCCGCGCGCCCCCAAGAGCCCGGCCCCGGCCGGGCTCTTGGCATGCCTGGGGCCCGTCTTGATGCTTTCTTGATGCCGGAGAGCCGGACCCTGATGCCGTCCTGAGGCGGGGCCATGGAGGCTGCTTGACGCGGCTCAGGCCGCTCAGGAGCCTCCGTGAAGCCTCTCCGATTCGCCGGCCCGACCCTAGCGCTCTGCGCGGCCCTCAACGCCCAGGAGGCGGCGGCTCCATCCCAGGCCCCGGCGGCTCCCGCGCCCTTCGCCTTCGCCGACTTCTCCTGGCTGAACGGCAACTGCCGCCAGAACGAATCCATCCTCGACTCCAAGTACTTCACGGGCGAGTTCCGGGTGGATGTGAACGCCGTCTACGACTTCAACCATCCCCAGGACCACACCCTCGTCGGCTCCAGCGAGCTCCAGCGCACGGACGAGGTCCAGGTGGAGCAGCTGGGCATCGGCGGCGACTTCCACTGGGACAATGTGCGCGGCCGCCTCATGACCCAGTTCGGGCTCTACGCGACGGGCACGCCCCGCAACGACGCGAGCTCGTCCAAGGGCCAGTGGGATTCGGCCGACGCCTACCGCTACATCTCCGAGGCCTACGGCGGCTACCACTTCGATGTCATGGACGGGCTCAATGTGGACGCGGGCATCTTCATGTCCTACGTCGGCCTCTTCAGCTACTACAACTTCGACAACTGGGCCTACCAGCCTTCCTATGTCTCCTCCAACACGCCCTGGTTCTTCAACGGCGTGCGGGTCCAGCTCTTCCCCAGCGACAGGCTGAAGCTCGAGCTCTGGCTCACCAACGGCTGGCAGTCCTACAACACCTTCAACAACACGCCGGGCATCGGCGGCAGCCTGCAGTGGCGCCCCAACGGCAGCGTGACGCTCATCTCGAACAACTACTTCCTCGGCGCGGACACGCCGGGCAACCCGAAGCGCACGCGGCGGCACACGGACAACAGCCTGGAGGTGAAGTACCGCGACCGGCCCGGCGCCTTCCTGGACAAGGCCGCGTTCACGCTCACGGCGGACCTGGGCGACGAGCGAGGCGGCGGCGTGGGCGGGGCGAACGGGCCCAAGCAGTACTTCGCCGGCTGGATGGTCTACAACCGCCTCTGGTTCGCCGGCGACCGCCACGCCATCACGCTCGGCGGCGGCGCCATCACCAACCCCGGCCGCTACCTCGTGCTCGTGCCGCCCATCAACGGCGCCACGGCGGCCTCCGGCACGCCCTACTTCACCGCCAATCCCGGCGACCCCTTCCACGCCTGGGACTGGTCCGCGACCTACGACTACATGCCGAGCCCCTTCATCACCTTCCGGGGCGAGTTCAACCGCCGCGGCGCCAGCGTGCCCTACTTCGCGGGCCCCGGCGGCGTGACGCCTCCCGGCGGAAACACGGGGGCGCCGGGCTCGGCCGTCGCGAACTGGGCGCCGGATCTCAGCAAGACCGAAAGCCGCATCACGCTCGCGATGCTCGTGAAGTTCTGAACCCATGAACGCCTGGCCGATCGGGATCGGATGCCTGGCGGTGGGCCTCTACGGGGCCTACACCGCCCGGGACGCCTCGCTCCGGAACCGCCGCGGCATCGCATTCCTCGGCTGGATCCCCTTCGTCCTCTGGATCGCCTTCACCCTCTCGAACGCCTGGAGGAACCCGTGAATCCCATGCTGCTGGCCGCCGCGCTGGTCGCCGTCGCGCTGCTCGCCTACCTCGTCTTCGCCCTCCTCAAGCCGGAGAAGTTCCAATGAGCCACGCGTGGATCCAGAACCTGCTCTACCTCGGCCTGCTGCTGGGGCTCGCCTTCCCCCTCGGCGCCTTCATCGCCAAGGTGCTGGAGGGCGAGCGCACCTTCCTCCAACCGGTCGTCGGCCCGGTGGAACGCGGGCTCTACCGCCTCATGGGCGTGAGGCCCGAGGACGACATGGGCTGGAAGGCCTACGCGTGGTCCATCACCCTCCTCAAGCTGTTGGGGCTGGCCGCGGTCTTCCTGTTGATGAAGGCGCAGGCCGCGCTGCCGCTGAATCCGGAGCGCATGGCCGGCGCTTCCACGGCGCTCTCCTTCAACACGGCCGTGAGCTTCATGACCAACACCAACTGGCAGGCCTACAGCGGCGAGACGAGCTTGAGCTACCTCACCCAGATGCTGGGCCTCACGGTCCAGAACTTCCTCTCCGCGGCCACGGGCATCGCCGTGCTGGCCGCCCTCGTGCGCGGCTTCACGCGGCGCAGCGCCACCGGTCTGGGCAACGCCTGGGCCGATGTGGTGCGGACCACGCTCTACCTCCTGCTTCCGCTGTCCTTCGTGATGGCGCTCTTCCTCGTCTCCCAGGGCGTCATCCAGAACCTGTCCGCCTATGTCCACACGGCCTCGGGCCAGGTGCTGGCCATGGGCCCGGCGGCCTCCCAGGTGGCCATCAAGATGCTGGGCACCAACGGCGGCGGCTTCTTCGGGGCCAACGCGGCCCATCCCTTCGAGAACAGCACGCCCCTCTCGAACTTCGTCCAGACCCTCGCGATCCTCCTCATCCCCGCGGCGCTCTGCGTGACCTTCGGGAAGATGGTGACGGACCGGCGCCAGGGCCTCGCGCTGCTGGCGGCCATGACGATCATCTTCATGGGCGCGCTGGCGGTGTGCACCCAGGCCGAAATGAAGGGCAACGCCGCCGTCGCGAAGGCCGGCATCGTCCAGACGGCCGGCAACATGGAAGGCAAGGAGCAGCGCTTCGGCGTGGGCCCTTCCGCGCTGTGGGCGACGGCGACGACGGCCGCCTCCAACGGCTCCGTCAACGCCATGCACGACTCCTTCACGCCCATCGGCGGTCTCGTCCCCCTGTGGCTCATGCAGCTGGGCGAGGTGGTCTTCGGCGGCGTGGGCTCGGGCCTCTACGGCATGCTCATGTTCGCGTTGGTGGCGGTCTTCATCGGCGGCCTGATGGTGGGCCGCACGCCGGAGTACCTCGGCAAGAAGGTGGAGGCCTTCGAGATGAAGATGGCCTCCCTCGTCATCCTGCTGCCTTCCGCCGCGGTGCTCGTGGGCACGGCCATCGCGGTGCTCGTCCCCGCCGCCGCGGCCGCGGTCTCCAACCCCGGCCCCCACGGCTTCAGCCAGATCCTCTACGCCTTCAGCAGCGCCTCCAACAACAACGGCAGCGCCTTCAACGGCCTGGGCGCGAACACGGCCTTCTACAATTACGGCCTCGCCTTCGCGATGCTCATCGGCCGCTTCGGGGTCATCTTCCCCGTGCTGGCCATCGCCGGTTCCCTCGCGAAGAAGAAGCACACGCCCGAAGGTCTCGGCACCCTGCCCACGCACACGCCGCTCTTCGTGGCCGTGCTGGTGGCCGTCGTGCTGCTCGTGGGCGCCCTCACCTTCCTGCCCGCGCTGGCGCTCGGCCCCATCGCCGAACAGCTCTCGCTCTGAGGTCCCCATGTCCACCCAGCAGCCCAAACCGCTCTTCGAGCCCGCCATCCTCCGCCGCGCGGCGCTCGACTCCCTGCGGAAGCTCGATCCGCTCCACCAGCTCCGCAACCCCGTGATGTTCGTCGTGTGGATCTGCAGCGCCTTCACCACGGCGCTCTGGATCCAGAGCCTCGCCGGACGCGGCGAGGCGAGGCCCGGATTCATCCTCGCCATCGCGCTCTGGCTCTGGTTCACGGTGCTCTTCGCCAACTTCGCCGAAGCCATGGCCGAAGGCCGCGGCAAGGCCCAGGCCGACAGCCTCCGCCAGTCCCGCAAGGATGTGAAGGCGCGGCGCCTGGCGACGGCCGACCGGAACGCGGCCTCCGAGAGCGTGCCCGCGCCCAGCCTGCGCATCGGCGACTTCGTGCTTGTGGAGGCGGGCGAGACCATCCCGGGCGATGGCGAGGTCGTCGAGGGCGTCGCTTCCGTCAACGAGGCCGCCATCACCGGCGAAAGCGCGCCGGTGATCCGGGAAAGCGGCGGGGACCGTTCCGCGGTCACCGGCGGCACGACGGTGCTGTCCGACTGGCTGCTCATCCGCATCAGCTCCAATCCCGGCGAAAGCTTCCTCGACCGCATGATCGCCATGGTGGAAGGCGCCAAACGCCAGAAGACCCCCAACGAGATCGCCCTCGACATCCTCCTCGCCGGCCTCACCATCGTCTTCCTGCTGGCCACGGCGACGCTGCTGCCCTACTCCGTCTTCAGCGTGAAGGCCGCCGGCCAAGGCCATCCCGTCACGCTCACCGTGCTCGTCGCGCTGCTGGTCTGCCTCATCCCCACCACCATCGGAGGCCTGCTGAGCGCCATCGGCATCGCGGGCATGGACCGCATGATCCAGGCGAATGTCATCGCCACCTCGGGCCGCGCCGTGGAAGCCGCGGGCGACGTGGATGTGCTGCTGCTGGACAAGACCGGCACCATCACCTTCGGCAACCGCCAGGCCGTGGCCTTCATCCCCGCGCCGGGCGTGGACATCAAGGCGCTCGCCGACGCCGCCCAGCTCTCCTCCCTGGCGGACGAGACGCCCGAGGGGCGCAGCATCGTCGTGCTGGCGAAGGAGGAGTACGGCCTCCGCGAGCGGGGCCTGCACGCCCTCGACGCCCACTTCGTCCCCTTCACGGCCCAGACGCGCATGAGCGGCGTGGACCTCGTCAAGGCGGACGGCGCGCGCCAGATCCGCAAAGGCGCGGCCTTGGCCATCGAGGAATTCGTGCAGGCGCAGGGCGGGCGCTTCCCCGAGGAGCTGCGCCGCGCCGTGGACCAGGTGTCCATGGGAGGCGGCACGCCGCTGGTGGTGGCCGACGGGCCGCGCGCCCTCGGCGCCGTCCAGCTCAAGGACATCGTGAAGGGCGGCATCAAGGAGCGCTTCGCGGAGCTGCGGGGCATGGGCATCAAGACCGTGATGATCACCGGGGACAACCCGCTCACGGCCGCCGCCATCGCCGCCGAGGCGGGCGTGGACGACTTTCTCGCGCAAGCCACGCCAGAGGCGAAGCTCAAGCTCATCCGCGAATACCAGGCGGGAGGGCGGCTCGTGGCCATGACTGGCGACGGCACCAACGACGCGCCGGCGCTGGCCCAGGCGGATGTGGCCGTGGCCATGAACTCCGGCACCCAGGCCGCGAAGGAGGCCGGCAACATGGTGGACCTGGACTCCAATCCGACGAAGCTCATCGAGATCGTGGAGATCGGCAAGCAGCTGCTCATGACCCGCGGCTCGCTCACCACCTTCAGCATCGCCAACGACGTGGCGAAGTACTTCGCCATCCTGCCCGCGGCCTTCGCGGCCACCTATCCCGCCCTGGGCGCGCTCAACCTCATGGGCCTCCACAGCCCGGAAAGCGCGATCCTCTCGGCGGTGATCTTCAACGCCCTCGTCATCGTCGTGCTCATTCCGCTGGCGCTGCGGGGCGTGAGGTACCGGCCCCTTGGCGCGGCCCAGCTCCTGCAACGCAACCTGTTCGTCTACGGGCTGGGCGGTCTGATGGTGCCCTTCATCGGCATCAAGCTCATCGATTGGCTGCTCGTGGCCTGCCGCTTCACCGCCTGAGGAGATGCCATGAACCTCCAGCTGCGCCCCGCCCTCGTCTCCTTTCTCGCCTTCAGCGCCCTCGTGGGCATGGGCTATCCACTCCTCGTCACGGGCCTCGCCCGCGTCGCCTTCCCCCATCAGGCCCAAGGCAGCCTCATCCGCAAGGATGGGAAAGTCCTCGGCTCCGAATGGATCGGCCGGAACTTCACCGATCCCCGCGACTTCTGGGGGCGGCCCTCCGCCACCGTGGACGCGGACGGCAAGCCCCTGCCCGATAACGGCGCCAACAGCGGCGGTTCCAACCTGGCGACGAGCAACCCCGACCTCGTGAAGGCCGTTCAGGATCGCGCCACGAAGTTGCGGGCGGCAGACCCCGGCAACCCGCTGCCCATCCCCGCGGATCTCGTCACGGCCTCGGCGAGCGGCCTGGACCCGGACATCAGCCCCGAAGCGGCCGCGTACCAGATCCACCGCGTGGCACTGGCACGGGGGCTGGACGAGGCCAAGGTGCGCGCCCTGGTGGACCGGCGCGTCGAGGCCCCGACCTTCGGGCTCCTCGGCGAGCCGAGGGTGAATGTCCAGACCCTGAACCTCGATCTCGACGCGCTCCGCTAGGCTCTAGGGCGTGGCTCCCCAGCGTCCCGATCCCGACGCGTTGCTCCGCCAGGTGCAGGAGGCGGAGGCGCGCGAGCGGCGCGCGAAGCTGAAGGTCTTCTTCGGCTCGGCGCCCGGCGTCGGCAAGACCTTCGCGATGCTGAAGGAGGCCCAGGAACGGCGCGCCCTCGGCGAGGACGTCGTGGCGGGCGTGGTGGAGACCCACGGCCGCGCCGAGACCGCCGCGCTATTGAGCGGGCTGGAGATCCTGCCCCGGAAAGACCTTCCGCACTCCGGCGTCTTCATCCCCGAGTTCGACCTGGATGGCGCCCTGGCGCGCCGGCCCGGCCTCCTCCTCGTGGACGAGCTGGCCCACTCCAACGCGAAAGGCGCGCGCCACGCCAAGCGCTGGCAGGACGTGGAGGAGCTGCTGGACGCGGGCATCGACGTCTACACGACGCTGAATGTCCAGCACCTGGAGAGCCTCAAGGACGTGGTCGCGCAGATCACGGGCATCCTCGTGCGCGAGGCCGTGCCCGACACCTTCATGGAGCGCGCCGACGAGGTGGAGCTGGTGGACCTGCCGCCGGAGGACCTGCTCGGGCGCCTGCGCGAGGGCAAGGTCTACATGCCGGAGCAGGCGCGGCACGCCATGGACCGCTTCTTCCGCAAAGGGAACCTGCTGGCCCTCCGCGAGCTGGCGCTGCGCCAGACCGCCGTGAATGTGGACGCGCAGATGCGCCGCTACATGGCCAGCGAAGGCATCCGCAAGACCTGGGCCGCGGGGGAGCGTTTGCTGGTCTGCGTGGGGCCCAGCGCGCTCACGGCGCGGCTCATCCGCGCCACGCGGCGCATGGCGGCCTCCATCGGCGCGCCCTGGGTCGCGCTCTACGTGGAGACGACGCGCCATCTGCGCTACTCGGAAGAAGACCAGGCCCGCATCGAGGCGAACCTGCGCCTCGCGGACCAGCTGGGCGGCGAGACCGCGGTGATCCAGGGCGGCGCGCGCATCGGCGGGGACATCCTCGCCTTCGCCCGGGACCGCAACATCACCAAGATCGTCGTGGGCAAGCCCACGCGCCCGCGCTGGACGGAATTCCTCACGGGCTCCCTGCTCGAGGAACTGGTGCGCGGCAGCG
>DATJFC010000265.1:0-2087 GCA_035495995.1 Holophagaceae bacterium | reverse complement strand
CGGCGCGGAGCAGGACGTCCGGACGGCCCGTAGCCGGGTTCGCGTCCTGCACGATGTCGAGGAAGCCGGGCTTCACGCCTTCGGGCAGCTTGTCCGCGCGGGAGGCCCAGGCGTCGCCGAAGAGGCTGAGCTGCTTCAGGGCCTCCCCGTCGTCCGCCAAGGCCGAGGCTTTGCCCAGGGCCGTGCGGAAGCCGGCGAGGTTGCCTTGCACGGAGCGGCTGACCTGGCCGCCGAGCGTGAAGTAGCCGAGAGACAGGAAGAAGACGTGGAGCGCGAGGACCGGCACCACGGAAAGCAGGACGATGATGGCCCAGACCCGCCGCGAGACCTTGAAGACGAGCCTCTGCCAGGACCAGCGCGCCGCGCGCCACAAGAGCACGAGGAGCCCGGACCAGATGCAGGCCCGCATCCATCCCGACGCGAAGGCCCGGTAGCTCAGGACCCCCAGCAGCACGAGGAGCCAGGGCCAGAGGACGCCCGGGCCCCAGGCCTTCAAGCGCGCGATGATCCGTGCGAGCATCCTCCGGCCTCCGATCCGGCTACGGCATCAGCATGCCGCCGTTGACGCTGATCACCTGGCCCGTCACGTAGGCGGCCTCGTCGCTGGCGAGGAAGGCCACGGCGGCCGCGATGTCGGCGGGCGAGCCCATGCGGCCCAGGGGGATCTGCTTGGTGAACTCGGCCTTCACATCGTCCGGAAGGCCCGCGGTCATGTCCGTCTCGATGTAGCCCGGCGTCACGGCGTTGGCCGTCACATTCCGCGAGGCCAATTCGCGCGCCACGGACTTGGTGAGGCCGATGAGGCCCGCCTTCGCGGCCACATAGTTCGCCTGGCCCGCGTTGCCCATCTGGCCCACGACGCTCGCGATGTTCACGACGCGGCCCCAGCGCTGCTTCATCATCGGTTTCGTCGCGGCCTGGATGGCGGTGTAGGCGCCCTTCAGGTTGGTGTCGATCACCGCGTCCCAGTCCTCCTCCTTCATCTGGATGAGGAGCTTGTCGCGGGTGATGCCGGCGTTGTTCACGAGGATGTGGATGGCGCCGTGGCGCTCCACGGTGGCGGCGACGGCGGCCTTCACGGATTCGGTGCTGGACAGGTCCATCACGACGACATCCGCCTGCCCGCCCGCGACGCGGATGGACTCGGCCACGGCGTTGAGCTTGGCCTCGGTGCGCGCGGCGCAGACGACGAGGGCCCCCTGCTCCGCGAGGGTCTTCGCGATGGCCTCGCCGATGCCCTGGGACGCGCCGGTGACGAGCGCGACTTTGCCGTTGAGACGGAACATGGAACCTCCTGACGGAACTCCCAGTCTAGAAGGCCGCCCAAGAAATCCCCAACCGCCCGCGCCAGGCGGGAGGCTCTAGCCGCTCCGGGGCCCTTTCGCGGACAGCACCAGCTCCGCGGCCCGGTCCGCCGGCATGGGGCGCGCGAGCAGGAACCCCTGGAGGCTCTCGCAGCCCAGCCCGAGCAGCACGTCGCGCTGGATCTCGGTCTCCACGCCTTCGGCGACCACATGAAGGCCCAGCGCGTGGGCGAGCGCGACGATCGCCCGTACGATGGGCGCCTCATCGCCGGCCGCGCCGATCTCTCGGACGAAGGACTGATCGACCTTCAGCGTCGTCACGGGGAGCTTGTGGAGGTAGCTGAGGCTGGAATAGCCCGTGCCGAAATCGTCGATGGTGATGTCCACGCCCATTTCCCGGAGCTTGAACAGGTTGGCCATGGTCGCCGTGGCGCTCTGGAGGAGGAGGCTCTCCGTGATCTCCAGCTCTAGGCAGCGGGGAGCCAAGCCCGATTCCGCGAGCGCCTGCTCGACGGTGGGCACCCAGTCCTCCCGCTTGAACTGGATCGCGGAGACGTTGACGGCCATGCGCAGGCCCGAATCCCGCCCCCACTGGGCCATCTGCCGACAGGCCTCCCGCAGCGCCCACTCCCCGATGGGCACGATCAGCCCGCTTTCTTCGGCGAGGGGGATGAATTTCGCCGGCGAGACCATGCCGAGCGAGGGGTGGTTCCAGCGCAACAGCGCTTCAAAACCCTGGAGGCGCTTCTCGGCGCCGAATTGGGGCTGGTAGTGCAGGACGAG
>DATJFC010000264.1:0-6318 GCA_035495995.1 Holophagaceae bacterium | reverse complement strand
ACCCGCACGGCCTTGCCGTTCTGAAGCACGGGGCTCGCGGGCTCTTCCGCCAGGCCGAGCCGCACCTGCAACCGCGCGCCCTTCATGCCGAGGGCCGCGAGCCTGCGGTGGGCTTCCGTCTCCAGCGCCGCCAGGGAGGCTTCGCGCTCGCGATGGACGGCCTCCGCCGCGGCGCGGTAAAGCTCCGCCGCCTTGGCCAGCGCGCGCTCCAGCTCCTCCATGGATGCGCCGCCGCCCAGCAGGTCCTTCTGCTCCTGTTTCAGGGCGATCCAGGTTTCCGCGAGGTCGCCAGGTTCGCAGCGGTGGCGGCGGGCCAGCTTCTCGAAGGCGGCCAGCCGCGATTCCACCTTCTCGAGGCGCGTCTCGCCGCCCTCGGCCCAATGCCGCGCGTGATCCTGGGCCAACGCGGCGAGGTCTTCGATCTCCAGCAGCGCGGAACGCAGGCGGTCCTGCTCCGTGGCCGCCTCGGGCCACACGGCGGCGGCCTTCGCGAGCGCGCGCTGGGCCGCCTCCAGCTCCGGCAGCGCCCGGTCCAAGGCGGAGGCGCCCTCAGCGTAGGCATGCTCCAGCGCCGTGGCGTGGCGCAGCGGCTCGCGCTCGGCCCGGAGCTGGTCCCACTCGCCGGGCTTGGGCCCGAGCTTGTCCAGTTCCGCGAGATGCTCGGCCAGCTGGCCGAGCCGCGATTCCCGCTCTTCCTCGCTGCGCCTCCGGGCCTTGAGGGAGGCTGCCGCGGAGCGCACGGTCTCCACCTCGCCCGAAAGGTCGGCGACGATGCCGAGCACTTCATCCAGCAGGACGAGATGCCGTTCCTCGGCCAGCAGGCTTTGATGGTCGTGCTGGCTCGCGAGGCGCATCCAGAGCCGTCCGGCCTCTTTCAAGTCGCCCACCGCGCAGGGAGCGCCGTTGACCCAGGCCCGCGCCCGGCCGCCGATTTCGCGCCTCAGCACGACGGGATGCTCTTCGGGAAGCCCGCGCGCCTGCAGGAATGACAGCCAAGCGGCGCCCTCGCCCTCGACGACGCCTTCCACCACGGCGCGCTCCGCGCCCCGGCGCACGAGCTCGCCATCCGCCCGGGCGCCCACGAGCAGGCTGAGCGCGTCCACGAGCAGGCTCTTGCCCGCGCCCGTCTCGCCCGTGAGCACGGTGAAGCCGGGCCCCAGCTCCAGGCTGAGGTCTTCCACGAGGGCCAGGTTCTGGATGCGGAGCGCGGCGAGCATTCCATCCAGGGTAGCGGAGCGGCGCGAGGGAATGCGAAGCTGGCCCTCCGATGACCGCGTTCCAAGGCACCTATCTCGAGGCCATCCGCCAGGCGCTCCACGACGCCATGGCGGCCGATGAGCGCGTCTTCTGCCTGGGCGAGGACATCGGCGTCTACGGCGGCGCGTTCGGCGCCACGGCGGGGCTGCTGGAAACCTTCGGCGAGGTCCGCGTCATCGACACGCCCATCGCCGAGCAGGCCATCGCGGGCGCGGCCATCGGCGCCGCGCTCATGGGGCGGCGGCCCGTGGCGGAATTCCAGTTCATGGATTTCGCGCTGCTGGCCTCCGACCTCATCTGCAACTTCGCGGCCGGCACGAACTGGCGCTGGGGCGCGCCCTGCCCGGCCGTCTTCCGCGGGCCCGTGGGGGCGGGCGTGCATGGCGGGCCCTTCCACAGCCAGAACCCTGAGGGTCCGTTTCTCGGGCGCCCCGGCCTCAAGATCGTCGCGCCCGGAACGGTGGCGGACGCCTATGCCTTGCTGCGGGCGAGCATCGAGGACCCCGATCCGGTCCTCTTCCTGGAACACAAGGCCCTCTACCGGCGCCTGAAGGACCAGTGGAAGACGCCGCCGAGCGCTGAACTCGGACGGGCCGCGCTGCGCCGCGATGGCGGGAAGGCCGCGATCCTCACCTACGGCGCCGCCCAGCACCTGGCGATGGAGGCCGCCACCGGTCTCGACATCGCCATCCTCGATCTGCGCACCCTCCAGCCTCTCGATCTGGATGCCGTCGTGGCCATCGCCAAGCGCACCCACCGCGTGATGGTGCTCACGGAAGCGGGCCTCTCATCAGGCCCTTCCGCGGAGCTGGCGGCCCGGCTCCAGGACGCCTGCTTCCCCTGGCTGGACGCGCCCATCAGGCGCATGGGCGCCGCCGACACCTTCACGCCCGCGAGCCCGCCCTTGGAAGCGGCCTTCCTGCCTTCCAAGGAGCGCATCTGCGAGGCCCTCCAGGCGCTGCTCGCCTGGTGAACCGCGGCGCCGGACCGGGGCTGCTAGCCTGTGCATCAGAGCTTCAGTCCGGCATCGGTCTTGCCGATGGGTTTGAAGTCGCCCGGCACTTCGCCGGCGGAGGGTGAGTGACAGGACGCCTGGGAAAAGGACGGAGCTGGGCGCTGGCCCTTGCGCTGCTGAGCGCCGGCGGCGCCCTGTCCGCCCAATCCCTCGGAACCCCCACCACCCTCGAATTCGGCGAGGTGATCGTGGGGTCCAGCGGAGGCTCCCTCACCCTCGACCCGTCCACGGGGGCCATCACCTCGGCGGTGGGGGTCTATACCACCTCGGCGCTGGCCACCTCCGCCAGCACCATCATCGCCACGGACAAGGGCACCCGGGCCGCCACGGTCTACACGACGGTCTCGAGCTTCACCCTCAGCGGCACCGGGGGCAGCTTTTCCACCAACACGAGCACCTTCAGCACCAACTTCCCCGGCGACCAGTTCACCTTTCCGGGGACCCAGAGCCAGACGACCACGGTCACCTTCCATGTGGGAGGCACGCTCGCCATCCCCGCAGGCCAGGCCCCGGGCGATTACACCGGTTCCCTTCCCGTCTACATCCGGGATGATCGCGGCAACAACTCGGGCACGGTGGGCATTCCCGTGCACCTCCGGATCATCGCCTCCATCGCGGTCAGCAAGACCCAGGATCTCGACATGGGCACCGTCATCCCCGGAAGCACCGCGGGCTCGGTGACCTTGAACCCCACCTCCGGCGCGCAGGGGGTGACGGGCGGGATCCTCTACGCGGCCACCTCCGGGCAACCCGCGCTGTTCAGCGTCACCGGCGCCCCGAGCCACGCGTTCACCATCACTTTCGGCGCCTCCCCCATCACGCTCACCGGGACGGCGGGCACGATGAGCCTCGCGTTGAGTTCGAGCCTGAGCAGCCCCGCGACCTTCAATGGGGCGGGCACGGCCACCCTTGGGGTGGGAGGCACGCTCGCCGTCGGGGCCAACCAGGCGGAGGGGAACTATGTCGGCACCCTCACCGTCACGGTCGCCTATCCCTGAACCTGAGTGGAGACCTGCGCGAAAAGGGGGCCCGGAGGCCCCCTTCTGTTTCCGTCGCCAGTCCCTTCAGCCCTGAGGGGTCACCTCCGTCGCGAGGAGGCGCTGCGCGCCGCCGACCATGATCTTCGCGGCCACCACTTCCAGCGCTTCGCCCGCACGAAGCGTCTGAGCCTTGGCCGCCTCACCCAACTGCACCTGCACCGTCCCAAAAGCCATGCGAAGGCGCAACACCGCGCCATCCGCCTGTTCCACCACGCCGTGGAGCCGCACTTCGCTCATGGCGTCGAAGCCCTGCATGCTCTGCCAAGTCGCCTGGCTGATGATCCTCACCTGGGCCGTGGCCGTCCCGGTGACGGGGGCCTGGGCGAAGAGAGGGGCCGCGGCCAGCAAGCTCGTCAAGATCAGCGTGGTCTTGGTCATGGCATCCTCCCCGGGAAGAGAAGGGCAGGGCCGATGCCAGAACCTCGCAAAGAGCAACTACATATAAAACAAGAACCTTAGAGGACGAGGCCGGAGCCGTCCCCTCATCCGCATCCAGATCCTGGACGCGCTTTCTAGAATTTGGACGAAAGGCCCGCGGCTTTGAGTTTCTGATAGAGGGTGCTGCGAGGGATGCCGAGCCGCTTCGCCGCAGCCTCCACCTTGCCGCCTTCGGCCTTCAAGACCCGTTCGATCTGGAGGCGTTCGAGCTCCACGAGCGTCATGTCCAGGGTCGCGTCCGGCCCAGAGGGGGCCGGTTGGCTTCCAAAGGCGAGATCCTGGACTTCCAATTTCGAGCCCGAGCAGACCAGCAGCCCGCGCTCTACGACATTGCGGAGTTCCCGGATGTTGCCGGGCCAGCCGTGCTGGCGGAGCCGGGCGATGGCGGCATCCGAGATCTCATGCACCGGCTTGCGGAGGTCTTCCGTCAGCTCCTCGATGAACCGCATCGCGAGCAAGGGGAGGTCCTCCAGCCGCTCCCTCAGGGGCGGAACCCGGATCGGCAAGGCGCTCACCCGGTAGTAGAGGTCGGCCCGGAACCGCTTTTCCTGGACCTGGGACTCCAGATCCTGATGGGTCGCCGCCACGAGCCGCACATCGACGGCCCGGTCTTCGAGGCCGCCCAGCCGGCGGAAGCGCCGCTCCTCCAGCACCTTCAACAGCTTCGGCTGGATGGCGAGGTCCATGTCCCCCAATTCGTCGAGGAAGACCGTCCCGCGGTTCGCCACCTCCAGCAATCCCGGCTTCTGTCCGGCGGCCCCGGTGAAGGCGCCTTTCTCGTGGCCGAACAATTCGCTCTCCAGGAACTCCGGACGGAAACCCGCGCAATTCAATTCCACCAGCGGCTCGGCAGCCCGCGGGCCATGGTGGTGGATCCACCGGGCCAATTCGCTCTTTCCCGTTCCGGTCTCGCCGAGCAGCAGCACCGCGCCCTCAGCCTCCGCCGCCCGGCGGCACTCGGCCTCCAGGGCCTGGATGGCGGCGCTGACCCCGAGGAAGGGATTCAATTCGCGGCGCTTGCCCCCTTCCCGGGCCAGCTGGCGGCGGCGGGCCCGATGATCCTCCAGGACCTTCTCCAGCACGGCGCCGAGGGTGGCGAGGTCGATCGGCTTCACGAGGAACTGGTCCATGCCCTTCTGGATCGCCTGCACCGCGAGCTCGATGCTGCCGTGCGCCGTGAGCATCACGACGGGGATGAATCCATCCACCGCCCGTAGGCGCCCGAGCAGCTCGACGCCGTCGCCGTCCGGGAGCGAGTAGTCCAGCAGGACGAGATCCACGGGCGAGGTGCGGAACACCTTCTCCGCCTCCGCGCAGTTCTCGGCCACCAGGACCGCATACCCCATCGCTTCCAGAAAACTCTTCAGGGCGAAGCGGATCCCCTCTTCGTCGTCCACGACCATCACGCGCGTGCGGCTCATGGAGCCTCCATCCACACCGGAAGCATCACCCTCAGGGCGAGCCCGTCTCCGCGGATCGCCGCCACGACCTGCCCCCCATGGGCCTCGATCATGCGTCTCGCGATGGCGGGCCCCAGCCGCGACACATCCTTGTCGCGGTAATGGAAGGGCTCGAAGAGCCGCGCCGGATCCAGATCCCGCCTCCGGCCGGGGGCGCTCCGGATGGCCAGCTCCAGCCATGGGCGGCCAACCCCGTCCACGATCTCCGCGTGGAGGGCCACGCTCCCGCCTTCCACCGTTTCCAGGACGGCCAGTTCCAGGAACCGCCGGAGGGCGCCTTCCAAGGCCGGGCGGTCCATGCGCTCCCTAACAGGGATGACGGGCGTCTTCGCCGTGATCTGGACGCGGCGGGCTTCGGCCAAGGGCGCTGCCAGATTCAGGACCTGGACCAGGACCGGTTCGAGCGGCTGGAGGGAGAACACGAGCTGGCCGGGGTTGCCGTATTCGGCGAGTTCTTCCATGAACCCCCGCAAGCGCGCGAGGTTCTGGCGCAGGGCGAGGGCATGCTCCGCCTCCGCGCCCTGGGAGCCGAAATGGATCTCGAAGGCGTCGAGGCAGGCGCCCATGGCGAACAGGAAGTTGCGCAGCTCATGGACGACGCCGGGGATGAAGGAGGCGCCTTCGGGACCCCGCGGGTTGCGCCGCCGTTCCGCCCCGAGCCTACGCAGGCTCAGGAGATCCATGAGCAGCGCGGCGATGTCCTTTGCCAGGAGATCGGACCCGGGCCCCTCGGGAATCCGGATCCGGCCCTTGGAGCCCGCGCCTTGCAGCGTGAACTCCCGCTCCACCCAAGAACCCGATGAACCACCGGCCGCCGACCGGAACCAGACCCCGCCCTCATCCTCCAGGCTGAGATCGGCCGCTCCCGCCTGCCGCGCCGCCAGGGCCACTAGCCGTTCCAAGGAGGCCAGGTCGCCCTGGCTCGAGAATCCATGCCTGCGTCGCGCGACTTCGAGCGGATCAGGTAGTGGGTTGGAAAAGTCCGCCATCGAATTCGGCCTCGATTCCGGCCCCATGGTAGTCCGTTTCACGGGCTGTGGCGTCTTTCAAAAAAAATTCAAGGTGCCCTCCCCTCATCCCGATACCTAGGACAGGAAGCAGATCACCC
>DATJFC010000263.1:0-4136 GCA_035495995.1 Holophagaceae bacterium | reverse complement strand
CCTTCATCGCCCAAATGCGCACGGTCCACGAAGGCGTGCTGCGGATCATCAGCATCAACCGCGAGTGGATGAAGAAGTACACGATCATCAAGGCGCTCGTCTACAACCCGCGCACGCCGCTCCCGGTGGCGATGTCGAATCTGAAGCGCGTCAACGAGTTCGACATGAAGCTCATGCAGCGCGACAAGAACATCCCCGAGGTCCTCCGCCGCGAGGCCAAGCGCTACCTGGAGGCCAAGAAGGAAGGGAAGGGCTGAGCGGCGGGCTGGAGGCCGGGAGGCCTATGCGATATGCTGGAAGCCGAACCGCGGGCGTAGTTCAGTGGTAGAACGCGAGCTTCCCAAGCTCGATGTCGTGGGTTCAATCCCCATCGCCCGCTCCAGATCCACGGCCCCGCTAGGGGCCGTGTTTGATTGAGGGAGATGGGGATTGAATCGCCCAAGGCGAGCCCCAACCGGCCGATGCGGGTCGGCGGAGGCAGCGCCGCGCGCTGCCGGAGACGGGGACCCGCACGGCCAGTTGGGGCCGCCATGGGCGCGGCCCGAAGGGAATCCCCATCGCCCGCTCCAGATCCACGGCCCCGCTAGGGGCCGTGTTTGGTTGAGGGAGATCTGGAGTGGATCAAAGGGAATCCCCGTGGTTCGGGGCTTCTCCCTCGCCTTCAGGGCCACCGCGCTTCGCGCGTGGACCATCCTCCCTCCGCTTCCGCAGGGGGGCCGCGAGCTTCAGGATCTCGAGCTCATCACTTCCTTCAACCGCGCCTTCACGAAGGAGAGCAGCTCCTCGCCTCCATTGACGCGCTGCTCGGCCACGAAGAGCGGCAGGCTGAGGGCGGCGAGGTGGTCCTCGGTGAGCTTCACGGCGTCCTTCTCCGTGCAAACGAGACGCTCGATGCCGAGGGCGGCGGCCTCCGCGTCCAGAGCCTCCAGCTCGTCGGCGGAGGGCCCGTGGTGGTCCCGGAAACGGGCGGCCCCGCGCACGGGCACGCCCGCCGCGCGCAGGTCCGAGAAGAAGGCCTCAGGGTTGCCGAGGCCGCACCAGGCGTAGGCCGGCCTGGCCTCGGGGTCCGGGAGGAGGACCGGATCCGCTTCCGGAGGGTCCACGGGCCGGAGCCGTGAAAGCCGGAAGTCCAGCCAGAAGATGGGGCCGCCGCTGCCGTGAGCGCGCCACCAAGCTTCGATGGGCTCGCGGTCCTTCACGCGGCCGGCGCGGGTGACGATGAGCGCTTGGGCCCGCCGCGCGTGGCTCATCGGCTCGCGCAGGTCGCCCAGGGGCAGCAGCCGGCCGTCTCCCCAGCGGCGGTCGCCGTCCAGCAGGAGGAGGTCCAGATCGCGATGGAGGGCCCGGTGCTGGAAGCCATCGTCCATCAGGAGCACCTGGAGTTCCGGCCGCTCCGCGTGGGCGAGGCGGGCGGCCTCGGCACGCTTCCTTCCGACGAAGACGCGGCCTCCGCCGAGGCGGCGGGCCATCAGCGCCGGCTCATCCCCGCAGGCGGCCGGATCCGTGCCGGGTTCCACGGGCAGGGGGTCCTTCCGGCGGCGCCCGCCATGGCCGCGGCTGAGAATGGCGGTTTCGAGGCCCGCTGCCAGCAGCCCTTGAGCGAGGAAGAGCGTCACCGGCGTCTTCCCGGTTCCTCCCGTGCTGAGATTGCCCAGGCTCACCACCGGCAGATCCGCGCGCTCGACGCGGGCGCGGCCCTCATCGAAAGCCCGGTTCCGCTTCGCCACCGCCATCGCGTAGAAGGGGGCGAGAGGCGCGGCGAGGTAGCGCAGAATGGACATGGCTCAAGCGTATCGGAGGTCGCATGTCCGAAGGGATCCTGCTGGCGAAGGTGGCGCGCGGCACGCTGCTCCAGGACGCGGAGCGCATCGCGCGGCTCGATGAGGCGCTGCCCCAGATCCGCGCGGCGCTGGAAGGCGAGCGGGACGAGGTGGCCCTGGAGGCCACGCTGGCCTGCCTGCTCTGGGAGGCCTTGCCGCAGACGAACTGGTGCGGCTTCTACCGCCGCGTCGGAGAGCGCGCTCTCGCGGTGGGCCCCTATCAGGGCGGCATGGGCTGCCTGCGCATCGCCTTCGAGCGGGGCGTCTGCGGCGCGGCGGCGCGGACGGGCGTGATCCAGCGCGTCGCCGATGTCCACGCCTTCCCGGGCCACATCGCTTGCGATGACGCGACCCGCAGCGAGCTCGTGATTCCGTTCTTCGACGGCCAGGGCGTGCTGAGAGGCGTGCTGGATTTAGATTCACCGCACCTCGACGCCTTTTCCTCCGGAGAGGCGGCGCGGCTTGAAGGGTTGATGAAGGAGGTCTTCGGAGGAGCCGTCTTCTGGGCGCCTCGCAGCGAGTGATCCGCCAAAGTGACGCACGGCGTCAGGACGCCTGACGCGCCTGGTCTCACTGGATTCCATGAAGAAAAAAGGGGGGTGTGAAGCGGCCGTGGGGTATCTTGGAACCGTTTCTAAGCGACCCATGGCCGACTCCAACTTCATCGAGCAGAGCAAGGTCCACTTCAAGGAAGGTGAGTCCATCTTCCAGCGCGGGGAGATGGGCCACCAGATGTTCGTCATCCTGACGGGCAAGGTGAGGCTCTACGTCGGCGACGAGGCCAAGGGCGAGTGGGCGGACGAGTTCGGGAAGGGCGATTTCTTCGGCGAAGGCAGCCTGCTGGAGTCGCTGCCGCGCGCCTTCACGGCGGTGGCCATGGAGGACTCGGACCTCATCGCCATCAGCCGCGGCACCTTCCTGAAGATGATCAAGCAGAACCCGGAAGTGGCCGTGAAGATGATGCAGCGCATGGCCCAGCGCAACCGGGAGATGGCCGAGAAGCTGGACGACAACCTCTCGAAGAGCCAGAAGATGAAGACGGTGCAGCCGGTGGCGACGCTCGTCTCCGTGCTGTCGGGCAAGAAGTACCCGATCCTCGCCCACGGATCGCTGGTGGGCCGCTTCGATCCCGCCACGGGCGTGCACCCCGATGTGGACCTCACCGTCGAGGACCACAACCTCAGCGTGAGCCGCCGCCATGCGCGCATCCTCTGCGAGCACGGCCGCTACTTCCTCCTGGAGGAGCCGGGCGTGGCGAACGGCACCTATGTGAAGGGGGAGCGCGTGCAGCCTGGGGACGCGCGGGAGCTGCAGGCGGGCGACCGGGTGGGCTTCGGCATGGTCGTGCTCTTCTTCGAGAAGGCCTGAGGCCGCGATGGCCGATCAGGTCCTGGAGATCTGGCGGGATGAACATGGCGTGGAATGGGAATTGACGGATTTCGGGGAGGGCTGCGTGGTTCGCGAGCGCAACATCCTGGATGCCATCGACGGCGATTCGCGTGAGGGTTACGCCGTCATCGCCCGCTTCGGGGACGCGGAGGACGCCCGCGAATTCATGAAGCAGGAAGGCTTCGACCTCCTAGGGCGTGAGGATGCTTAGCCTCCAGCGCGCCCGCATGGTCGCGGACTACCTCCGCGCGAAGGCCGAAGTCCGGCGCGCCTCGCTCGGCACGCTCGTGGCGCTGCTGGCGGCCTCGATCCTCGCGGCGCGGGCGGAGGCCCCGACCTGGACCGCCCACCTCTGGATCCTGGCCGCCCTGGTCGCGGGGCCCTGGCTCCTGCGGTCCCTGCCCGTCCGCGGAAACCTCTCCCTCTTCAGGCTCGAGATCATCTCCTTCCCGCTGAATGTCCTGCTCCTGGGCTTCATCGCCTTCCTGGAGGCCTCCAGGCTGCCGCGCATCGAGATGGAAGGCGTCCCGGCCATGCGCTGGTTCTTCCCCGCGCTGTCCATGCTCCTGCCCCTGGGCTACCTGCTCGCCAACGCCGCGGACTGGGCCCGGCGCCTGAAGGTCCTCGCCTCGGTGAGGGACACCCTCGCCGTGCAGCCGGTGGAGGCCTACATGGAAGAGCCGGTGGAACTCATGCAGGAGGCCCTCGCCGCCGTTCCCGGGCGCGCCGATGCCTGGTCCCAGTTCCGCACGGTGCCCGCCAGCGCCCGGAACCTGAAGCTCTTCCTCAAGCTCGACACGGCCCGCCACGGGGTGTGGCGCGTGGCCTTCTCCGACGAGTACGCCCTCGTCGTGTTCCAGGACGGCACCGGCTGCGAGGCGGTGGCGCCTGGCGGCATCCAGCTCGCGGTGGACAGCGCGCCGAGGG
>DATJFC010000262.1:0-11631 GCA_035495995.1 Holophagaceae bacterium | reverse complement strand
AGATCATCGTCTACGCGGGCGCCATCCTGGTGCTGGTGCTCTTCGTCATCATGTTGCTGAACCATCACGAGGAGGAGCCCGCCGAAGCGCAGCGGCCCATCCAGCGCTGGGCCAGCGTCGCGCTCGCGGCCTCGCTGGGCGCGGGCGCCCTGGTGCTCGTGCTGGCCTCGCCTGGGCTCGCGGCGCTGAACGGCGGGCAGGCGGCCACGGCGCCCATGACCCTGGAGCGCGTGGGCGTGACCCTCTTCCGCGACCACCTCCTCGCGGTGGAGGCCATCGGCCTCATGCTGCTGGCGGCGATGGTGGGCGCGGTGACCTTGGTAAAGAGGGAGCTGTGATGGGATGCCTGGTGTTGACCCTGCATATGCCATGCGAGCGGGCCATTGCCGGGCCTGGGGCCTCGCGTATCGGCGCAGCCGATACCGAGAAGAAGGAGCTCTAGATGGCCGACCTTCTCTCCGGCGCGCTCCAGGGCTACCTCGCGGTGGCGCTGCTGCTCTTCGTCGTGGGCCTGGCCACGGTGCTCCTGCGCCGCACCCTGCTCATGCAGTTCATGGGCGTGGAGCTGATGCTCAACGCCGCCAATGTGGCCCTGCTGGCCTTCGCCCGCTGGCGCGGGGGCGATGTCCAGGCCACGGTCTTCTACCTCATGATCATCGCCGTCGCCGCCTGCGAAGCCGCCGTGGGCCTGGCCCTCGTCATCGGCCTCCACCGCCTGCGGGGCACCACGGACGCGGACCGCACCGCGAGCCTGAAGCAGTGAGGATCTGATGCATTCGGCCTGGCTGATCCCCGTCCTCCCGCTCCTGGGTTTCCTGTTCAACCTGCTGCTGGGCAAGCGGCTCGGGAAGAAGGCCGTCACGGCCGCGGGCGTGGGCACCGTCGCGCTCTCCTTCGTGCTGGCCTGCGTGCTCTTCCTCGCCATGCTCCATGCGCCGGGGCATCGCTTGGAGTTGAGCTACGGGGACTGGCTGGACGCCGGTTCCTTCAGCGTGCCGCTGGGCTTCGTCATCGACCCCTTGAGCGGCCTCATGATGCTCGTCATCACGGGCATCGGCTTCCTCATCCACCTTTACTCCGTGGGCTACATGGGCGAGGACGGAGGCTACGCCCGCTACTTCGCCTACATGAACCTCTTCGTGTTCTTCATGCTCACGCTCGTGATGGGGTCCAGCCTGCCTCTGATGTTCGTGGGCTGGGAGGGCGTGGGCCTCTGCTCCTACCTGCTCATCGGCTACGACTACGCTCAGGCCGATGATGTCCCGGCGACGGCGGGCCTGAAGGCCTTCATCTACAACCGCGTGGGGGATCTCGGCGTGCTCATGGGCATGCTGGCCCTCTTCGCGGCCTTCGGCACCCTCACCATCGGCGACATCCTGGTGAAGGCCGGGCACTTCGGGCCTCAAGTGGGCTTCGGCCTCCTCACCTTCGCCACGCTGATGTTCTTCCTCGGCTGCACGGGCAAGAGCGCCCAGCTGCCGCTCTACCTGTGGCTGCCGGACGCCATGGCCGGCCCCACGCCGGTCTCGGCGCTCATCCACGCGGCCACGATGGTGACGAGCGGCATCTACCTCGTCGTGCGCATGGCGCCGCTCTTCCAGATGACGCCGGTGACGATGACGGTCATCGCCTGGGTGGGTGGCCTCACGGCGCTCTTCGCCGCCACCATCGCGATCGTCCAGAAGGACATCAAGCGGGTGCTGGCCTATTCGACGGTCTCCCAGCTCGGCTACATGTTCCTGGGCCTGGGCGCGGCGGGTTTCGCGGCGGGCTTCTTCCATGTCTTCACCCACGCCTGGTTCAAGGCGCTGCTCTTCCTTGGCGCGGGCTCGGTGATCCACGCGCTGCACCACGAGCAGAACCTGATGAAGATGGGCGGCCTCTGGAAGAAGATGCCCGTCACCGGCTGGACCATGCTCATCGCGACGGCGTGCATCATCGGCTTCCCCGGCACCTCGGGCTTCGCCAGCAAGGACGAGATCCTCTACCTGGCCTACTTGAAGAGCCCGGTCCTCTACTGGATGGGCGTGGCGGGCGCCTGCTGCACCGCCTTCTACATGCTCCGCCTCTTCACGCTGGCCTTCCTCGGCGAGCCGCGGGACGCGCACGCCTTCGAGCACGCGCACGAAAGCCCCGTGACCATGACGGCGCCGCTCGTCGTGCTCGCCGTCGGCGCGCTGGGCGCGGTGGCCTTCGGCTGGCCGGTGGCCTTCGGCGGTTCCTTCCGCATCGAGGCGTTCCTGGAACCTTCCGTCTCCTATGGCGCGACGAGCGCGGAGGCGGTCGTCCACCACGGCGGGAACCCGGCGATGCTGGCGGGCATCTCCACCGTCCTCGCCCTGGCCTTCGCGTGGTGGGGCTGGTCCTCCTACAAGGGCGGCCTCGCGGTGGCCGAGGCCCGCGCCGCGAAGTGGCCCTTCCTCCACCGGTTGCTGGAGAACAAGTACTTCGTGGACGAGGGCCTGGCCTACGCGCTCGTGGCGCCGCTGCGCTGGTTCGGCAACCTGCTCTGGAAGCTCTTCGATGTGATCTTCATCGACGGCATCGGCGTGAACCTGCCGGGCGCGCTCACGCGGGTCGCCGGCGATTTCACCGCCCTCTTCCAGACGGGCCGGGTGAGGAACTACGTCCTCACCATGGGCCTCGGAGCCCTGCTCCTCCTCTATGTGTTCCTGAAGTAGGGCGGCCGCGATGAGTCTCTGGATGAGCACCCACTTCCTCAGCTTCCTGGTCTTCGCGCCGGCGGCGGCGGGCCTGCTGCTGCTGGCCTTCCCCGAGCGCCAGGCGCGGCTCGCGAAGCTGCTCGGCCTCCTGCTGTCATTCTCGATCTTCTGCGTGGGCCTGCGGGGCCTCTCGCTCACGCCCGACGCCGGCGGCTGGCTCTTCCTGGAGCACCGCGCCTGGTTCTCCGTCGCGGGCCTGCCGGTGGACTACCGCCTCGGCCTCGACGGCCTCAACTTCTGGCTCGTGCTGCTCACGGCCCTCCTGGTGCCCGTCACGATGCTCGCCACCTGGAACAGCCTCAAGCGGCGCGAGGGCGTCTTCGCCGGCCTGCTGCTCCTGCTGGAGACGGGCGTGCTGGGCGCGCTGCTGAGCCAGGACATGCTCTTCTTCTACCTGTTCTGGGAGGGGATGCTCATCCCCACCTACTTCATGATCGGCGTGTGGGGCGGCGAGGACCGGCGCTACGCCGCCAACAAGTACTTCCTCTACCTGGCCAGCGGCAGCCTCGTCTGGCTCGTGGGCCTGCTCTACCTCGCGGCGAAGGCGGGCTCCTTCGCGCCGGAGCTGATGGCCCAGGCGGCCTCCCAGCTGCCCTTCCACGCGCAGGCCTGGCTCTTCCTCGCCTTCCTCCTGGCCTTCGCCATCAAGTTCCCGCTCTTCCCGCTCCACACCTGGATGCCCGATGCCTACGCCCAGGCCCCCGTGGCGGCCGTGCCCGTGGGCATGCTCGTGAAGCTGGGGGGCTACGGCTTCCTGCGCTTCGTGATCCCGATCCTGCCCGCGGCGGCGGCGCACTACTCGAAGACCCTCGCCGTCCTCGCCGTCATCGCCATCGTCTACGGCGCCCTGGTGGCGCTCGTGCAGCGGGACCTGAAGAAGCTGGTGGCCTATTCCTCCCTCAGCCACATGGGCTTCGTGCTGCTGGGCCTGGCCTCGCTCTCGGTCATCGGCGCGCAGGGCGCGGTCCTGCAGCTGGTGAACCTCGGCATCGGGACCACGGCCATCTTCCTCATGACGGGCATGCTGGAGGACCGCGCGGGCACGACGATGATCGCGGACTTCGGCGGCGCGGCCTCGCGCATGCCCGTCCTCACGGGCTTCTGGATCCTGGCGGCCATGGCCAGCATCGGCCTGCCGCTCACCAACGGCTTCGTCGGCGAGTTCCTCATCCTCAACGGCGCCTTCACCTCGGGCTTCGACTGGGGCCGGGCCGCCGCCTGCTTCGCCACGCTCGGCGTGCTGCTGGGCGCGGCCTACATGTTGTGGGCCACCAAGCGGGTCTTCTGGGGGCCGGAGAACCCCGACGCCGACGGCGGCACCGCCAAGCTGTCGAGCGACCTCTCCCTCCGCGAAATCGCGGCCCTCGCGCCGCTGGCGGCGCTGATCCTCTGGATCGGCGTCCATCCGCGCCCCTTCCTGTCCGCCAGCGAGCGGCCCGTGGCCCGGCTCCTGTCGGACGCCCAGGCGCCCGCGCCCCGCCTCGCGCCCGCCGCTTCCGCCCCGACCCACGCTCCGACCGAGGTGCACGAATGATGGCCAAGGACTTCGGCGCGCTCTGGCCCCTCGTCTTCCCGGCGGTGGGCGCCTGCTTCATCCCCCTCGCGTCCCTGGACCGGGAGCACGACACGGCCAAGTGGATCCGCGGCGTCATCTACGGCATCGCGCTGCTGGCCCTGGGCGGCAGCTTCTACTACCTGGCGAACCTCTGGGCCACCGGCGCCCAGCCTTCCTACGAGGCGCTGCGCATGGACCGGCTCGCCCAGTTCGCGGGCGTCCTCGTCACCATCGCCGCGGCGCTCTCGCTGATGCAGGCCTGGGACCACTTCCACCAGGAGGGCTGGGTCAAGGCCGAGACGGTCTCCCTGCTGCTCTTCTCGGTGACGGGCATGCTGCTCTTCACGGCCACCTCGAACCTGCTGCTCATGTTCCTGGGCCTGGAGCTGCTGAGCCTGCCGCTCTACGCGCTCGTGGCCACCGTGCGCACGCGGCCGGAGGCGCCCGAGGGCGCCATGAAGTACTTCCTCACCGGCGCCGTCGCCTCCAGCTGCTTCCTCATGGGCAGCGTCCTCATCTACGGCCTCACGGGCACCCTGGACCTCTCCGCCGCCATGGCTTCCAAGGCCGGCGCGGACCCGCTCTTCCTCGCGGGCGCGGCCCTGCTTATGCTCGGCTTCCTCTTCAAGACCAGCGCCGTGCCCTTCCACCAGTGGACGCCGGACGCCTACCAGGCGAGCCCGCACCCGGTCGCCGGCTTCATGAGCGTGGCGACGAAGGGCGCGGCCTTCATCGCGCTCATGCGCGCCTTCCCCGGCGCGCTCTCCGTGGGCGCCGCCGGCCCCAGGGCCCAGCACGCCTTCGCCATCCTCGCCGTGCTGACGCTCGTGATCGGCAACCTGACGGCCCTCGTGCAGACCGATGCCAAGCGCATGCTGGCCTACTCGTCCATCTCCCACGCGGGCTACCTGCTGCTCGGCTTCGTGGCGGGCACGCCCGCTGCGATGACGGGCGTGCTGTTCTACCTCGCCATCTACCTGGCCATGAACCTCGGCGCCTTCGGCCTTTTCACCGCCTACGGCCTCGTGGGGGACGACACCTCCTACGACGCGCTGCGGGGGCTGGGCTGGAAGCGGCCCGCGATGGGCCTCTGCGCGGCCGTCTGCATGCTGAGCCTGGCGGGGATCCCGCCCTTCGGCGGCTTCTTCGGGAAGTACCTCATCTTCAAGGAGCTCGTGGCGACGGGCCATGTCCCTCTCGCCGTGCTGGGCGTCCTGGCCAGCCTCGTGAGCCTCTACTACTACCTGCGCTTCCTCGTGGCCCTCTTCATCCAGGAGCCCAGCGAGGCCCTGGAGCGCCGGCGCGCCGAGCAGCCGCTCGCGCCCTCCTCCCTGGCCGGCGCGACCGTGCTCGTCTCCGCCTTCATCGTCGTCATGGGCGGCTTCGCCCAAGGCCTCCTCATCCCCGGCTTCGCCGCCCGGGCCGCGGAGGAGGGGCTGAGGTTGCTCCGCTGATTTTTTTCAAGGACGCTTCAACCGATCCTGGCTTGGCAGTGTCTACCTCGCATGGCAAGGTAGGTTGTCCGGGTTTCGCCTGCCTGGTTCCTTGACTGGAGGATGCCTCAGATGAAACGCAGCACCTGGGTTTGGATGGGCGTGGCCGGCGTGGCCTTGGCGGGCGGCGTCATCGGCATGACCCGGTCCAAGGGCGAGGGGCCCAAGTGGCGCACGGCCAAGGTGGACAGCGGCGACATCCGCCAGCGCATCAGCGCCACGGGCATCCTCAATCCGGTCGTGTCGGTGAATGTGGGCTCCCAGGTCTCCGGCACCATCTCGGCCCTCTACGCGGACTTCAACACCCAGGTGAAGCAGGGCCAGCCCATCGCGCAGATCGAGCCCTCCCTCTTCCAGGCCCAGCTCGAGAACGACCAGGCGGGCCTCAAGGCCGCCATCGCCAAGACCGAGGACGCGAAACGGCAGATGGACCGCGCCAAGCGCCTCTTCGACGACAAGCTCATGGCCGAGCAGGACTACCAGGGCCTCGTCACCTCCTACCAGCAGGCCATGGGGAGCCAGGCCAGCGTCCAGGCCGCGGTGGACCGCGACAGGACCAACCTCGGCTACTGCACCATCAAGGCGCCCGTGTCCGGCACGGTCATCAGCCGCGCGGTGGACGTGGGCCAGACCGTGGCGGCGAGCTTCAGCACCCCGAACCTGTTCGTCATCGGCAAGGACCTCACGAAGATGCAGGTGCTCGCCACCATCGACGAGGCCGACATCGGCGGCGTGAAGGAGGGCCAGCCCGCGATGTTCACGGTGGACGCTTACGCGGACCAGCAGTTCCGCGGCAGCGTCGGCCAGGTGCGCTTGCAGCCCACGACGACGAACAATGTCGTCACCTACACCGTGGTCGTGAACGTGCCCAACGACGACCTGAAGCTGCTCCCGGGCATGACGGCCAACATCACGATCATGACGGCCCACGAGAGCCATGTGCTCCGCGTCCCCAACGCCGCGCTCCGCTTCAACCCCGCCGCGTTCCTCCCCGAGCTGAAGGCCCAGGGCCAGCGGCCCGGCGGCGCGCCCGGCGCGGTCCAGGCCAAGCGGGACGCGGGCCATGTGGTGAAGCGCGACGACCACGTGTGGACCCTCGACGCGGCCGGCAAGCCCAAGCAGGTGCCCGTCACGCTCGGGATCAGCGACGGCCAGTTCACGGAAGTGAGCGGCGACGGCGTCGCCGAGGGGATGGCGGTCCTGGTGGGCGTCGAGGATCAGAAGCAGGCCGAGGGCGCCAGGCCCATCGGTGGCGGCATGGGCCGCCGCTAAGGACTCCCCATGATCGAGTTCGTCAAACTGGCCCTTTTCTCGGTATCGCCTGCGGCGATACGCGAGGCCCTCGTAGCCTGGAAGCGCCTCGTCGCGGCGGACGGGGTGGCCCCATGATCGAGTTCGTCAAACTGGCCCTTTTCGCCATCACGCGCAACAAGACGCGGGCCTTCCTCACGATGCTCGGCATCATCATCGGCGTGGGCTCGGTCATCGTCATGATCGGCATCGGCCAGGGCTCGAAGAAGGCCTCCGAGGACATCATCCGGAGCATGGGCACGAACCTCATCATGATCTTCCCGGGCTCCAGCTCGAAGTCCGGCGGGGGCCCGGTGGGCCTGGGCGCGGTGGACACGCTCACGCCCGCGGACGCGGACGCCATCAACTCGGAGCTGAAGGATTCCGTCTCCGCGGCCACGTCCTATGTCCGCACCTCCAAGCCGGCGGTGTACGAGGACAACAACTGGCTCGTGGGCTCCATCGCGGGGGCCGACGCGAACTACCTCCAGATCAAAGCCTGGAACCTGGATGAGGGCCGCTACTTCACGGACCAGGAGGTCCGCAGCCAGGCCAAGGTCTGCGTCATCGGCAAGACGGTGCAGGACAACCTCTTCCCCGGGGGCGAGGACCCCCTCGGCAAGACCATCCGCATCGGCAACCTCCCCTTCGAGATCGTGGGCGTGCTGGAGCGCAAGGGCGGCGGCCCCATGGGGGACCAGGACGACACCATCCACGCGCCGTACACGACGGTGATGCGCAAGATCAAGGGCAGCGACCACATCAACTTCATCATGGCCAGCGCCAACGGCGACAACATGACGAACCTGGCCTCCGACGAGATCACGGCCCTCCTGCGCCAGCGCCACAAGCTGGGCCCCGGCGACACGGACGACTTCACCATCCGCCGCCAGGACGACTGGATCCAGGCCTCGGCCCAGCAGGCCCAGGTCATCACGATCCTGCTCACGGTGGCCGCGGGCATCTCGCTCATCGTCGGCGGCATCGGCATCGCGAACATCATGCTGGTGAGCGTCACGGAGCGCACCCGGGAGATCGGCGTGCGGCGGGCCATGGGGGCGACGCAGAACAGCATCATGCTCCAGTTCCTCATCGAGGCCATCGTCCTGGCGCTGATGGGCGGGCTCATCGGCGTCGGCCTTTCGCTGGGCGTCATCGAGCTGCTCCAGCTCAAGGAGGTGCCCGCCCTGGTGCAGAGCTGGGCCATCGTCCTCGGCATCGGCTTCTCTGGCGTGGTGGGCGTGGCCGCGGGCTTCCTCCCCGCCGTCAAGGCCGCGCGGCTGGATGTGATCGACGCGCTCCGCTATGAGTAGGCCCTCGGCTTTCGGCTCTGGGCTCTTGCAGGCCGCGGCGCGGTTGAGCGCTCCGGCTCCTTTCTCCCGCCCGGGCATGCCGTGAACAGCGAAAGCCCGGAGCCCGGAGCCGGAAGCCCAGAGAGGCACGATCCCTACTCAGCGCTGCGGTTCTCGGAATTCCGCTGGTTCATGGTGTCGAGCTTCCTGCTCTCGCTCGCCATGCAGATGCAGTCCACCATCCTGGGCTGGCAGGTCTACGCCATCACCGGCACCGCCTGGTCCCTGGGCATCGTGGGGCTTTCGGAGGCCGCGCCCTTCCTCGCGCTCACGCTCGTGGGCGGCCATGTGGCCGACCGCCACGACCGACGCGCCATCTCGCTGGGCTTCGTCGCGCTCCTCCTGGCGGGCGGCGCCGTCCTCTTCGGGCTCAACCTGCACGGCCTGCCCTCCGCCGCCTGGCCCTTCTACGCCGTGCAGGGCGCGGCCGGGCTCGCGCGCGCCTTCTACCGGCCGGCCTCCTCGGCCCTCGGCACCGAGCTCGTCCCGCGAGAGGCCTACGCCAACGCCGCGGCCTGGCGCACGACCCAGTTTCAGGTGGCCATGGTCGCCGGCCCGGCGCTAGGCGGCCTCGTCTACGGCTTCATCAGCCCCCGCGCCGCCTACGGGCTGGAACTGGCGCTGCTGGCGGCGGGCGCGCTCTTCCTCGCCTTCGTGAAACCGCGGCCGCGCGAGGCCGCGGCGGACGCGCCCCGGCCCGCCTTCTTCGACGGCGTCCGCTTCGTGTGGCGCGAGAAGTCGATCCTCGGCGCCATGACGCTGGACCTCTTCGCCGTGCTCTTCGGCGGCGCGCCGGCCCTGCTGCCGATCTTCGCTGGGCCGGCCTTCCTCAATGTCGGAGCGCAGGGGCTGGGCCTGCTCCGCGCCGCGCCCGCCATCGGTTCCGTCATCACCTCGCTGGCCCTGGCGCACATGCCTCCGCTCCGGCGCGCGGGCAAGGTGCTGCTCTGGAATGTCGGCCTCTTCGGGCTCTGCTGGATCGTCTTCGCGATTTCGAAGAGCTTCTGGCTCTCCTTCTTCATGCTTGGCCTGAGCGGCGCCACGGACGATGTGAGCGTCGTCGTGCGCTCCACCCTGGTGCAGACGCTGACGCCGCCCGCCATGATGGGCCGCGTCCAGGCCGTCAACGGCTTCTTCATCGGCAGTAGCAACGAGGTGGGCGCCTTCGAAAGCGGCTTCGCGGCCAGCTGGCTCGGCGTCGTCCCCAGCGTCGTCATCGGCGGTTGCCTCACCGTCGCCGTGGTGCTTTTCACCGCCTGGCGGGTGCCCGCATTGCGGAACCTGCGGGAGATTCACAAGTAGGGCCTTCGGCTATAGGCTTTCGGCTCTTGCTCGCGCCGGCTCACAGCCGCGCCCGGCAATTAGCGGGCTCGACGATGCGCCTGGGCAAGCAAGAGCCTAGAGCCGAAAGCCCAGAGCCTCAGAGCTTGGCAAGCGCCGCGTCGTAGTTCGGCTCGTTGGCGATCTCGGAGACCATCTCCGTGTGGAGCACGGTGCCGTTCTCGTCCATCACGACGACGGCGCGGGCGCAGAGGCCGCGCAGGCCGCCGTCCAGGATCTTCACGCCGTAGGCGTCCAGGAAGCCCGCGTTGCGGAAGGTGGAGACGGGCTCCACCGCGGCGATGCCCTCGGCCGCGCAGAAGCGCTTCTGCGCGAAGGGCAGGTCCGCGCTCACGCAGAGGATCGCCGTGTTCGGCTTCTCGGCCGCGCGGGCGCTGAAGGCGCGCTCGCTGGCGGCGCAGGTGGGCGTGTCGACGCTGGGGAAGATGTTCAGGATGACTCTGCGGCCCTTGAAGTCGGCCTTGCTGACCTCCGAGAGGTCCATCTTCGTCAGGGTGAAGTCGGGCGCCGCGCCGCCCACGGCGGGCAGGTCGCCGGAGGTGTGGACGGGATTCCCTTTCAGCGTGATCTGGGCCATGGCCGCTCCTGTGGAAGGCCGCCAGGATAACGCCATGGGGGGAAATGCTCACCACGGAGGCGTGAAACCGGGGAGAAAAGCATTCACCACCAAGGCACGAAGGGCACCAAGTTCCACCAAGCAAAGCGTTCTGATCTGCCTGGGCCAGGCCTCTGCGTCTCCGTGCCTCCGCGGTTCAGGCCTTTCTTCGTGGTGAGATCACTTCCTCGCCTGCGGCGGGAATTTCGCGAGCGTGTCCTTCACCGCGCTGGCCACGGCGTCGTTGGCCTGATCGGGATCGTCCAGGTCCGTCAGGACGCCCTCGTCCGTGCCCTGCCACACGAGCTGGTTCGTGCGGGCGTCCACGACCTCGATGATGAGGGAGCCCTGCCTGTACTCGTGGACCTGGCTGAAGCTCGTGCCCACGCGGTAGCCCCAGGGCCGGTACCAGCCGCCCCCACCGATGCCAACGGTGGTGCGCGTGCGGTAGCGGCGCGCGCGGTAGACCGGGTAGCAGGCCACGAGGAAATCCGGATCCGCCACTTCCTCCCGCGCGAAGCCCTTGGCCTGCAGCTCGCCCGCGACGGCGGCGCGGATGCGCTTGTCCATCAGGGTGTCCTCGGGCGTCCGGGTCCCGCCGGCATGGCGGCCCGGGGCGTAGAGGTCGAAGGTCCTGTAGCGCGAGAAGTCCTGGGTCACATCGTAGTCGTACTTCACGGATGAGCAGGCCGTGAGGAGCAGCAGGGCGGGAACGGCGAAAAGGCGGAGCGGGCGCATGGAACCTCCGGAAGGTCCTGCTCCTTGGATGCCGCGGATGGTGATGAGGTTTACCCGGGGTGGAGAAATGCTTTCACCACGAAGGCACGAAGGGCTCAAAGGAGCACGAAGCAGTTTCTTCTGCCAAACCTGGGCCGGCGTGAGAGGGAAAGGCGATCTCGTGCGCTTGCGCGCGGATTCGTCTTCCCCGCTCACGCCACGCCTTCGCGCCTTGCGCGAAGGCCGCCGCTCCGCGGCGGGCCCAGGTATCCGACGCAGCCCTCCGCGTCTCCGTGCCTCCGCGGTTCAAGCTTTCTTCGTGGACCTTCGTGGTGAGGCTTGCCTGATCAGGCCAGGTCTTCCACTTGGCCGTTCTTCCACACCTGGAACCGCCCCTCGAAGGCCCAGGGCAGGGCGCGGCCCCGGCCTTCGCGCTGATCGGTGTGGAAGTGGCCCGTGATGAAGACGCCGCCGCCCGCTTCCGCCGCGGCGCGGAGGAAGGCCTCGCGCGGGAAGGCCAGCTTGTACTCGCGGTTGGTGGTGCGCAGCTTCGCTTCCAGGCCGG
>DATJFC010000261.1:0-6217 GCA_035495995.1 Holophagaceae bacterium | reverse complement strand
CCGCCTGACGGCGGGCGCGCTGGCGTTATCGGAGGCCGATGGGACCGGCGATCTCCTCCCCGCGCTGGAGGCGGCCGAGGGCCTGGGCTTCCCCGCCCTGGAAGGCCGCATCCGCGACCTGGAGCCGGAAGCCCGCCGCGTGGTGCAGCGCCACTACGCGGAGACCGTGAAACGCGAACGCCCCCTCGCCACGCGGGCCGCGCTGAATCTCGCGAACTGGGATGTCGCCGTGCTCACGGGCCGCCCGCCGGAGGAACTGGACCTCGCCTGGGAGGTGCTCGGCTTCACGCTGCCGGGCCTGTGCGATTCCGCGCCCCACCTGCGCAAACCCGAGCCCGGCGGCCTCCTCCAGCTCGCGGACGCCTTCCGCTCGGAAGAAGTGCTCTTCGTGGGAGACACCCGCGATGACGCCGCCTGCCTCCGCGCCGCGGCCCTCGTCCGGCCCGACCTGGCCTGGCGTTTCGCCGCGGTGGGTCCGGATCGCGACCGCCTCGACGCGGATCTCCGCGCCGCCACGCTTCTCGACCTCCTCAAGGAGCTGCCATGAGACAGGGCCGCGTCGAACGCGCCACCGCCGAGACGGCCATCCGGCTCGCGCTCGATCTGGATGGCGGCGAAGCCCGCATCGCCACCGGTCTCGCCTTCTTCGACCACATGCTGCACCAGCTGGCCAGGCATGGCGGCTTCGGGCTCGTGATCGAGGCCAAGGGCGACCTGCCCGTCGACAGCCACCACCTCATCGAGGATGCGGGCATCTGCCTGGGCGAGGCACTGCGGGAGGCGCTCGGCGACCGCCGCGGCATCGCCCGCTTCGGCGAGGCCCATGTTCCCCTGGACGAGACCCTCGCCCGCGTCGTCGTGGACTTGTCGGGACGGCCCTACACCGTCTTCGAAGCCGCGCTGCCGAGCCTGGTGATCGGGGACGGCTTCCAGACCGAGATGGTGCGCGAGTTCTTCATCGCCTTCGCGACCCGCGGCCAGTTCAACCTCCACGCGAGCGTGCTCTACGGCCTGAACACCCACCACAAGATCGAGGCGCTGTTCAAGGCGCTGGCCCTGGCGCTCCGGCGCGCGGTCCGTGTGGAAGGCGCCGCCCTGCCTTCGACCAAGGGGACCCTCACCGCATGATCACGCTCATCGACTACGGCGCGGGCAACCTCGCCTCCTTGGAAGGCGCCCTGGGGCGCCTGGGCTTCGCTTCCCGGCGCGCGGCCGCGCCCGCGGAGGACGCGGGCGGCCTGCTGCTGCTGCCGGGCGTGGGCCACTTCGGCGCGGCCAAGCGCGCGCTCCAGGCCTCGGGCTGGTGGGCAGCGCTCCCCGACCGCGCGGCGTCGCGCCCCGTGCTCGGCATCTGCCTGGGCCTCCAGCTCCTCGCCGAAGCCAGCGACGAGGCGGGCGAAGAGGGCCTCGGCCTCCTGCGCGGCACCGCGCGGAAGCTGGGCCCGGGCGTGAAGGTGCCCCACATGGGTTGGAGCCGCGTGAAGGGCGCCGCCGCGCACCCGGCCACTGCGGGCGCCGAGGGCGCCTGGCTCTACTTCATCCACAGCTACGCGCTGGAGACCGGCCCGGACACGCTGCTCACGGCGGACCACGGCCGCGCGTTCACCGCCATGGCGGGCCGCGGCCGCGTGCTGGGTTTCCAACCCCATCCCGAGAAATCCGGATCCGGCGGGCTCCGGCTTTTAAAGCAGACCCTGCGTTGGATGAGCGGAGATCGCCCATGACCGTGCAGCTCATCCCCTCCATGGACCTGCTGGACGGCCGCGTCGTGCGCCTCCACAAAGGCGACCGCTCCCAGGCCACCTTCTACGGCCTGGCGCCGGAGGCCTGGGTGGAACGGCTCGTCACGGCCGGCGCGACGCGCATCCACCTCGTGGATCTGGACGGCGCCTTCGACGGCGAGAGCCGGGATGCGTTCAGCGCCTACCCGAGGCGGTTCCCCTCGGTCCGCTTCCAGCTCGGCGGCGGACTGCGCGACCGCGGCCGCATCGAAGCCGCGCTGGACGCGGGTTTCGACGCCGTGGTGGGCACCCTCGCGGTCGAGAAGCCGCGCGAGCTGGCGGGCCTCCCCGCTTCGCGCGTCATCGTCGCGCTGGATCTTCGCGGGCGCAGCGTCATGACCCGCGGCTGGGTCGCGGAGAGCGCGTGCGACAGCGCGGATGTCTTCGAAAGCCTGCTCGCCCTCGGCTTCAGCCGCGCCCTCGTCACGGATGTGGAGCGCGACGGGACGCTCGCCGGCCCCGGTCTGGAGGCCGCGGCGTGGATCGCGTCCGAAGGTTTCGAAGTCCAGGCCAGCGGCGGCTTGAAGGGGCTCGCGGATCTGGACGCGCTCGCCGGCATACCCGGCGTCACGGGCGCCATCAGCGGCAAGGCGCTGCTGGATGGCCGCCTCGACCTCTCCGCCGCCGCCGTGCGTTCCGCGCTGAAGGGGGGCCGCTGATGCCCGCGCGCCGCGTCATCCCCTGCCTCGATGTGAAAGACGGCCGCGTCGTGAAGGGCGTGCGCTTCGAGGGCCTGCGCGACATGGGCGATCCCGCGGAGCTGGCCTCGCGCTACGACGCCGGGGGCGCCGACGAACTGGTCTTCCTCGACATCAGCGCCAGCGCGGAGCGGCGAGAAACCCAGGCCGCCTGGGTCCGCTCCGTGGCCGAACGGCTCTCCATCCCCTTCGCCGTGGGCGGCGGCGTATCTTCCGTCGAAGAGGCCCGGGCCTTGCTCCGGGCGGGCGCCGACAAGGTGGCCGTCAACACCGCGGCCGTGCGGCGGCCTGAGCTGGTGAGGGAGCTCTCGGAGGTCTTCGGCGCCCTGTGCGTGGTGGCCGCCGTGGACCTGAAGCGGGATGCGGAACTCGGCTGGCGCGTCTTCGTCCAGGGCGGAAAGGAGGCCACGGGCATCGCCGCGCGGGACTGGCTGCCGCGGCTCGCCGGACTGGGCGCCGGCGAGTTGCTGCTCACCAGCATCGACCGCGACGGCACGGGCGAGGGTTTCGACCTGGACCTGCTGCGCCTGGCTTCGGATCTGGGCGTGCCGGTCATCGCCTCCGGCGGCGCCGGGGCCGAAAGCCACTTCCTCAGCGCGCTGGAGGCCGGCGCCGATGCCGTGCTCGCCGCCACGCTCTTCCACGAAGGCACCCTGCCCATCCCCCGCCTGAAGGCCTTCCTCGCGTCCCGAGGCCAGGAGATCCGACCATGCTGAACCCTGACGAGCTGACCTTCGATCGAGACGGCCTCATCCCGGCCGTGGCGCAGGACGCCTTCGGCCGCGTGCGCATGGTGGGCTGGATGGATCGCGAAGCCGTCCGCGCCACCCAGGACAAGGGCCTCGCGACTTTCTGGTCCAGATCCAGGAAGGCGCTCTGGACCAAGGGCGAGACCAGCGGCAACCGCCTGCGCCTGATCTCCATGCGCGCCGACTGCGACGGCGACACCTTGCTCATCACGGCCGCGCCTGAAGGGCCCACCTGCCACACGGGGGCCCGCACCTGCTTCGGCGAGGACGCGGAGGGCCTGCCCTGGCTCGGCGATCTCGAGGACCTGCTGCGCGCGCGGAAGGCCTCCGCCTCCCTGGACGGCAGCTACACGGAGAAGCTCTTCGCGCGCGGCGTGGACCGCATCGCGAAGAAGGTCGTGGAGGAGGCCGGCGAGACCGTCATCGCCGCGAAGAACGAGGACCGCGACGAATTCCTCGGCGAGGCGGCCGACCTGCTCTTCCACCTGGACGCCTTGCTGGTGGCGCGAGGCGCGTCCCTGGCCGAGGTGGCCGCGGTGCTGCGCCGCCGGCACGGCGCTCGGACGGAGGCAGGCTGATGCCCATCCGGACGCCCCACTTCCCCGACCTGCTCTTCGACGCCGCCGCGCGGCTGCGGAGCTGGGAATCCGCGCTCCTGCGCCTGCTCGCGGACCGCGGCTATCGCGAGCTGCGGCCCAGCCTCGTCATGCGCGAGCCCATGGCCGGCAGCGCCCTGCGCTTCTTCGACCAGGACGAGCTGGTGGGCCTGCGCTGGGATTACACGGAGGCCCTGGCGCGGCTGCTGGCCTCGCGCTTCAACGAGCCGCCCGCGCGCGTCGCCTACGCGGGCGCCGTCTTCCGCCGGTCCGCCGCGCACTGGGAGGCCGTGGAGCGCTTCGAGGTGGGCTGCGAGCGCCTTCAGGCCCCGGAAGAAGATGCCGCCGGGGCGGACCTGGAACTGGCCCGGCTGCTCATGGCCGTGCCCGCGGCCCTGGGCCTCAAGCGTGGCCTGCTGCACCTCGGCGACGCGGCGCTCTGGCGCCGGCCGCTGGAGGCGGAAGACATCCCCGCGCCCCTCGCCGGAGCCGCGACGCGCGCGCTGCACCAGCGCGCGCCCCACCGCGTGCGCGAGGCGCTGGAGGGCCACCCGGCCGCCGCGCGCGTTTCCGAGCACGCCGCGCTGCTCGCCCTCGCGCCCGATGGCGCCGCGGGCCTGGACCGGCTCTCGGAGAGCCCCTACGCGGAACTCACCGCCGCGGGGCGCGAACAGCTCGCCGCGCGGTTCGAGGCCCTCCGCCCCATGTTGCCGCCTGGCCTCGAGCTCCGCCTGGATCTCGCGGATGTGGCCGATCTGGACTTCTACACCGGCCCCACGCTGCGGCTCTGGGCGCCTGGAGCCACGGCGGGTCTCGCGGCGGGCGGCCGCTACGACAGGCTTTATCCGGAGCTGGGAAGGCCTTGGCAGGCGGCCGGGTTCTGCGTGCGGCTCTCCACGCTGCTGGAGCTCCTGGACAACCGCCCTGACCTCTTCGAGGCGACGCCATGACGATCCTCATCGCGCTTCCCAAAGGCCGCCTGGGCGAAGCGACCCTCACCCGCCTGGCCGGCACGCCCTTCGAGCTCGACGCGGCCGCGCTGAAGGGCCGCGCCCTGCGCATCCCCACCGCCACGGGGGGCGTCGAGGCTTTGCTGCTCAAGGGCATCGACCTGCCGCGCTATGTGGCGGGCGGCGTGGCCGCCCTGGGCGTCGTGGGTTCCGACACCCTCGACGAGCTGGACGCCGATCTGCTGGAGCTGGCGGACCTGGGCTTCGGCGCCTGCCGTCTCTCGCTCTGCGCGAAGGCGGAAGTCACGCTCGGCGATCTGCGGCGGAAGGCCCACCTGCGCCTCGCCACCAAATTCCCCAAGGCCACGGCCCGATGGCTGGAACGGGAGGAGCTGGCGGCGGAGCTGGTGCCGCTGCAGAGCAGCGTGGAGCTGGCGCCCTTGCTGGGCTTGGCGGACGCCATCGTGGACCTCGTGCAGACCGGCGGCACGCTCAAGGCCCACGGCCTCGCTGAGCTGGCGGTGCTGGCGCGCACCTCCGCGCGGCTCGTGGCGGGCCGCGGCGCCTACCTGGGCGAGCCCGCGCGGCTGGGCCCGTTGGCCCGCGACCTCGCGGAAGTCCTGAAGGCGTAGAATGGAGCCATGAGCATGCATGCCCTGAGCGCCCTCCCCGACGACGCCCGCCTCTGGTTGCTGGCCCTGGAACCGGCGCCGGATGCCGCGGCCCAGGCCCGTCTCGGCGAAGCCATGGACGCGCTCGTGTCCGAATGGCGCCACAAGGGCGTGGCCTACCAGGGCGCCTGGACGCTGCTGGAAGGCCGCATCCTCCTCCTCGCCGAGCCGACGATGACGACCGCCCCCAGCGGCTGCGCCATCGACGGCATGATGCGGAAGGTGGACCGTCTCGTGGCGGGGCTGGATCTCGCGATGGTGGATCCCACCGCCGCCGTCTTCGTGCGTCTCGCGGAGGGCCTCCGCGCGATCCCCAAGGCGGAACTCGAAGCGCGCCTCGCCGATGGCACCCTCGACGCCGCCACGCCCGTGCTGGACCTCTCCCTCTTCACGCTGGGCGATCTGCGGGCCGGCAAGCTGGAGAAGCCCCTGGCCTCCACTTGGATCGGCAGGAAGTACAAAGTGGCCACCATGGCCTAGAAACGAAGAGGCCCGCTTGCGCGGGCCTCTTCGTTTCTCAGGATCCGTTCAGAAGATCGGGTCGCCGGGCTTGCGCTTCCAGGACTCGGCGCGCTTGGCGCCTTCCTTCTCTTTGGGCTTGGCGTCCTTGGCCGCGGCCAGGGTCTGCATCAGGGATCCGCTCAGGGCGGAGGCCACCGTGTGGGTGGCGGCGCGGCTGGCGAGCTGGACAGGGGAAGGCGCGGCGGACTCGATGCCTTCCTTCTTGTCCTGGTTCACGGCCAGCGCCTTCAGGCGGCGCTCATGCCAGGCC
>DATJFC010000260.1:0-3957 GCA_035495995.1 Holophagaceae bacterium | reverse complement strand
GAAGGCGTCGATGGAATCCAGCCCCAGGCCCTCGGCGAAGAGGGGCTCGTCATCCCCGATGTCCTCGGGGCGGGTGTCCTCGAGGTCAAGCGTCGTGACGATGAAACGCTTGATCTCCAGCGGGCTGATGTCCTGAACCATGGATGTCCTGATCGAACCGTTGCTCGAGCCGCTCCGTGAGATCACGCGCGGCCTGGGAGGGTGAAAGGCCTCCCGGGCTGAAAGGCCCCAGCCGCGCGAAGGCGCGTATCCGATAATCGCATGACTCTTTGGGCATCTGATACCAGCGATGGCCCTTGGCCAGCAGGGGGGGCTCGCAGGAGACGGCCACGGCTAGCACGGGCGCCTCGCTGCGCAGGGCCAGGTGAGCCGCCCCCCGCTGGAACTGGTAGGGTTGCCCGGGTTCCGTCCGCGTCCCTTCAGGGAAGAGGATGAGCGTCTCGCCGCGCTGGAGGGCCTTGGACCCTTCCTCGATGACCCCTTCGGGGCTGAGGGTGGGGATGTAGCCCGCGGCGCGCACGGCCCAGCCGAAGCCGGGGTTCTTCCACACGCCGGGCTTCACGATGCAGGTCACCTGCTCAATGGAACCCAGGATCATGACCACATCGAGGTAGCCCGGATGGGTGGCGAGGATCAGGGTGCCGTCCAATTCCTTCCGGGGCGGCAGGTCCAGGGTGAGGTCGTAGATCCCCGCGGCGGATAGGAAGCGGACCAGGCCGCGGAAGTAGAAGAAGAAGACGGTCCGCGTCCGGCGCCGAAGGGCCGGCCTCCCGCCGGGCAGCAGCCAGAGCAGCGGGACGCCCAGAAGCGAGAAGAGCAGGCCCCCGAGGCCCACGGAGCTGAAGCCGATGGCGCTGGCGAGGACCTTGAGCGGGCGCGGCATCCGCTACTCCAGAGTGAAAGCCCAGGCCCCGCGCGGGCCGGACCAGGCTCCGGGCGCTCCGCCGGATAGCGTGAGCAGGGCGTGGAGGGACTGGGGCAGGGCCGGCTCGGCCGCGTCAGCAGAGGCGTCCCGTTCAACGGCGAGCCAGCGCGCGGCCGGGAGGCCGATGAGGAGCCCCACCGCGTGGAGCGGGGCCTGCAAGCGGGTTTGGGATGCGAACAGCTCGGGCAGGGCGTCGTCGCCGAAGACGAAGAGCACGGGCTCTCCATCAGCCTGGTGGAGGCCGAAGGCCTCGGTCAGCCCCCATCCGAAGCTTTCAGGCCCGGCCCCGACGGCGGTCCCGGCGCTGCGGTCCTGGCGGGCGATGGACCAGATGCCCGCCACCGCGTTGTGGACATTCATCGAGAACTGGGTGGGCGAGATGTCCAGGCCCGCCGCCAGATCCTCCAGCATGGGCAGGACCCGGGCCGGCTCCCCGTGCTGGGAGGCGAAGACCGAGCGGAGCGGCCCCTGCCCATCGCTGGCGCGGGCCGCGCAGTGGATCATGCCCTTGCCCAGCGCGCTGAGGCGCCGCCGCAGCAGCGGCGCCACCGAGGCGGCGTCCGGCGCGCCAACGGCGGCCTCCAGGAACCCCTCGCCGGACAGGCCCGGAAGCGGCTCCCGGGACCAGGCCGCGGCCCGCATCAAGGGGATCCGCATCGCGTCCCCGGGCTCGCGCCGGGCCGGGCTCATTTGGGCGGGAGCGGGTCGCCGGGCTTGGTGATGGGGTCGTCCAGCAGCTTCTCGCCGCCGACGACATGGAAGTGCAGGTGGGGCACGGTCTGGTTGGCGTCCGCGCCGGTGTTGGCGATGACCCGGAAGCCGTGCTCCGTGAGGCCGAACTGCTTCGCCACCTTGAAGCAGGCGTCCAGCAGCGCGGCGCGGGTCTCCACCGGAAGCTGGTCCAGCTCGTCCAGGCTGCGGATGTGCTGCTTGGGGATGACGAGGATGTGGATGGGCGCGCGGGGGCGGATGTCCCAGAAGGCCACCACCCGCGCGTCCTCGTAGACCTTCCGAGACGGCGCGACGCCCGCGACGATCTTGCAGAAGATGCAGGAGGGGTCCGCGTGGTACTCGGGATGGACCCTCGTCCAGTCAGGCGCCGCGGCCGAGGCCCGGGGAGCCTGGCAGGCGATCAGGGGCAGGAGCGCCAGGATGGCCAGCGGCTTCAGGCTCCGGAGGCCCATCAACGGCCGCTCTTCTGCTTCGCCCGCGCTGCAGGCTCAGATCGGCGAGGCAAAGGCATCGTCATCTCCCGCTCTTCTTCCAGTCAGACAGGAAGCTCTCGATGCCCTTATCCGTGAGCGGGTGCTGGAGCATCTGGTCGAAGACCTTGGTCGGGATGGTGGCCACGTGGGCGCCGGCGAGCGCAGCGTCGGTCACGTGGCGGGGCCCGCGGATGCTGGCGGCCAGGCATTGGGTGTGCAAGTGGTGGGTCTCGAAGATCGCGACGATCTCCCGGATCAGCTCCATGCCGTCCAAGTTGATGTCGTCCAGGCGTCCGATGAAGGGCGAGACGAAGGTCGCCCCGGCCTTGGCGGCCATGAGGGCCTGGGAGGCGCTGAAGCAGAGCGTCACGTTGGTGTGGATGCCCTCGGCTTTGAAGGCGTGGGCGGCCTTGAGGCCGTCCGCGGTGAGGGGCACCTTCACGACCACGTTCTTATGGATCTTGGCCAGCTTGCGGCCCTCCTCGAGCATGCCCTTGGCCTCCAGCGAGATGACCTCGGCGCTGATGGGGCCATCCACGATGCCGCAGATCTCCTCGATGATGGCCTCGAAGGGCTTGCCCGTCTCCTTGGCGATGAGCGAAGGGTTGGTGGTGACGCCATCCAGCACGCCGAGCTCGTTGATGCGCTTGATCTCGCTGATGTTCGCTGTGTCGATAAAAAACTTCATCGCCGTCTCCCGGAAAGGTCCGCCTGCCAAGCCCTTCCATTCTCTCAGGGGCCAGCCCAAGCTCAAAGGCGGGAGTTCCGATGAGCCAGTCCGACATCCAGGTCCTTGATCGCGGCTTCGTGAAGCTCGTGGATTGCATGGGCGGCGACCTCTCCGTCGTGAACGCGGCGCGCGTCAGCTACGGCAAGCGCAAGGAGGCCTTCGAGGAGGGCGATGCCAAGCTGATCCGCTACCTCGCGACGCACGAGCACACTTCGCCCTTCCGCCACGCCTACCTCCAGTTCCACGTGAAGGCGCCCATCTTCGTGTTCCGCCAGTGGATGAAGCACCAGGTGGGCTGCAGCTGGAACGAGATCTCCGGCCGCTACGTGGAGTTCCCCGAGGACGAGTTCCACGTGCCCGCCCTCTTCCGCCAGCAGGCCAAGGTGAACAAGCAGGGCAGCGAGGGCGCCGTCGCGGACCAGGCCGCCGCCACCGCGGCCTACGAGGGGAGCTGCAAGGCCAGCGTCGCGGCCTACAAGCAGTTGCTGGAGGCCGGCGTCTGCCGCGAGCAGGCCCGCTGCGTGCTGCCTCTGGGCCTCTACTCCGAGGTCTACTGGACGACCTCGCTCCAGGCCGTCGCCCACTTCATCCGCCTGCGCTCTGAAGCCCACGCCCAGTGGGAGATCCAGGAATACGCGCGCGCCGTGCGCGCCCTCGTCGAGCCCCGCTTCCCCGCCAGCCTCGCGGCCCTGCTGGACGCCACCGTGGGCTGAGGCCCACCGACCATGACCGCACCCCTCAACCCCGCGCTCTTCCACCTGGATCCCCAGGTGACCTGGGTGATGCACTGCGCGGAGGGGCCCATGCCCCGCGCCGGCATGCGCGCGGTGCGCGCCTTCCTCTTCAAGGAGCTGCAGCCCTGGCGTGTGAGCATGAAGGAGGACTTCATCGGCCTCCCCGCCGCCGTGCGCCGCGAGGCGGCGAAGCTGCTCGGCGCGGAGGTGGACGATGTGAGCCTGGTGGCGACCACCTCCGAGGGCCTGCAGCGCGTCGCCATGGGCTTCCCGTGGCAGCCCGGCGACGAGGTGGTGGCGGCCCTCGGCGAATTCCCCAGCAACGCCTGGCCTTGGAAGGCCCAGGCCCAGCGCGGCGTGACG
>DATJFC010000259.1:0-4916 GCA_035495995.1 Holophagaceae bacterium | reverse complement strand
GCCGAGCGCAGATCGCCTCCGGCCCAATGGGAGAGCCATTCGAAGGCCGCCGCCGGTTCCGGCTCATCAGGCCGCTCCAGGGCCCAGGTCCGCTTCAGCACCGTGAGGATGCTCCCGGGTTCGAGGCCCTTCAGCGCGATGAGCTGGCAGCGGCTGCGGAGCGCGGGGTTCAGGTAGAAGGCGGGGTTCTCTGTCGTCGCGCCGATGAGCACCGCCTCGCCGCGCTCCAGGAAGGGCAGGAGGATGTCCTGCTGGGCGCGGTTGAAGCGGTGGATCTCATCCAGGAAGATCACCGGCGCCGCGCCCTTGAAGAGGGGCATGGAGGCCTGCTCCAGGAGGAACTTCTTCAGCTCCGCCGCAGATCCCGTGACGCCGCTGAACTCCACGAAGCCCCGCCCGGCGCGCTCAGCGAGGATGCGCGCCAGCGTCGTCTTCCCCGTGCCCGGCGGCCCCCACATCACCATCGACGAGAGCTTGCCCCCCGCCGTCATCCGCGCCAGCGCGCCCTTCGGCCCGAGCAGGTGCGCCTGGCCCACGACCTCGTCGAGGGATTTCGGGCGCATTCTCTCGGGCAGCGGAGCCAGCATGGCTCCAGACTAGCGGGTCAGCCGATCACGCAGCTGACGCCGGTGCCCTTCAGGCCGCAGTAGCCGCCGGGGTTCGCGTCGAGGTATTGCTGGTGGTAGGGCTCGGCGAAGTAGAAGGGCGGGGCCGGGCGCAATTCGGTGGTGATGGCGGGGTGGCCCGCGGCCTTCAGGCCCGCTTCATAGGCGGCGCGGCTGGCCTCGGCCGCTTCGGCCTGGGCTGGCGTCGTCGTGTAGATCGCCGAGCGGTACTGGGTGCCGACATCGTTGCCCTGGCGCATGCCCTGGGTGGGGTCATGGGCCTCCCAGAAGACCTTCAGGAGCTGGGTGTACTCGACCTTCGACGGGTCGTAGACGACGCGCACCACCTCCGTGTGGCCCGTGAGGCCGCTGCAGACTTCCTCGTAGGTAGGGTTGGGCGTGAGGCCACCCTGGTATCCCGCCGCGCTGGATGCCACGCCCGGCAGGCGCCAGAAGAGCCGTTCCGCGCCCCAGAAGCAGCCGAGGCCGAAATAGGCCACTTCCATGCCGGGGAAGGCGCTGTCCAGCGGCGTGCCGAAGACGCGGTGCTTCGGCGGCAGGGGCATCGGTTCGGCGCGGCCGGGCAGGGCCCGCTCCGGGCTGGGGAGGTTCTGCTTTTCGGGTTTGCTGAAGAACATGGCGGCCTCGCTTCCCCTAGGATGCCGCCAGGGGCGTGTCCGTGATGCGAGAATGTGGCATGGGGATCGTCTACCTCGACAACAACGCCACGACACGGACGGATCCGGCCGTGGTGGAGGCCATGCTGCCCTGGTTCAGCGAGCGCTACGGCAATGCTGGTTCCGCCCACATGCTGGGGCACCTTTCCGAAGGCGCCGTCGGCCAGGCCCGGGCGCAGGTGGCCGCCTTGCTGAACGCGCAGCCCTCCGAGATCGTCTTCAACTCCGGCGGGACGGAGGGCCTGAACCACGCGCTCCGCGGGGTCTTCGAGGCCTTCCCCGCCAAACGCCACCTCGTGACGACGGCGGTGGAGCACAGCGCGCAGCTGGCCGCCTGCGAGTGGCTGCGGCGCGCGGGCGTCGAGATCACCGTGCTGGGCGTGGACGGCGAAGGCCGATTGGACCCGGCCGCCGTGGAGGCCGCCATCCGGCCGGACACGGGCCTCGTTTCGGTCATGGCCGCCAACAACGAGACCGGCGTCCGCTTTGCCATCGATGAGATCGCGCCCCGGGTGAAGGCGAAGGGCACACTGCTCCATGTGGACGCGGTGCAGGCCGTGGGCAAGGTCCCGCTGGACCTCGCCGCGCTGCCCATCGACCTGCTGAGCCTCAGCGGCCACAAATTCCATGGGCCGAAAGGGACGGGGGCGCTCTTCATCCGCCGCGGCCTCCGCATCCGGCCGCTGCTGCCGGGCCATCAAGAGCGCGAGCGGCGCGCCACGACGGAGAACGTGCCGGGCCTCGTGGGCCTCGGGAAGGCCGCGGAGCTCGCGGCCTCGAGGATGCCAGACATGGCGCGCGTGGAGGCGCTGCGCGACACGCTTGAAACCGCGATCCGCGCCATCCCGGACGCGCGGGTGCATGGCGGCGGCGCGCCGCGGCTCCCCAACACATGTCTGGCGGGTTTCGCGGGGATCGAAGGCGAGGCGCTGCTCCTGCAGCTCGGCGAGCGCGGCGTCTGCGTCTCCACCGGCAGCGCTTGCACGACGGGCCAGAAGGAGCCCAGCCATGTGCTCAAGGCCATGGCCGTGCCGGAAGCCTACGCGAAGGGGACGATCCGTTTCTCGCTGAGCCGCGAGACGACGGAAGGTGAGATCGAGGCGATCGCGGCGATGCTGCCGGGCCTGGTGGCGGGACTGCGCGCGCGCTAGATGCGGTGGCTGAGGAAGTCGAGCCCTTCGCTCAGGGCCTGGTCGAGCCAGCGCTTGCCGGGCGCGCCGCGGTCGAGGTAGCCCATGTGCCCGCCCCGGGCCTCCACATGGAGCGTCACGCCGGGGCCTAGCGGCCAGGCTTCCACATCCGATGCGGGCGCGAAGGGGTCGTCGCGGCTGGTGAGGAGCAGGGTCGGCGTTTCGATGTTGCCGAGGTAGGGCCCCGCGGAGCACTTCGCGTAGTAGTCCTCGCGGCTGTCGAAGCCGCCCTGGGGCGCGGTGTAGGCGGCGTCGAAGTCCCTCAGGTCCGCGAAGGGCGGGAAGTCGGGGAAGCTCGGGATGAGGCCGAAGTCCACGCGCTCGCGCACCTGGCGCTTGAGCATGCGCACGAAGCGGAGGTCGTAGATGCGGTTGATGCCGCGCGTGATGCGCCGGCTGCAGGCGTCCAGGTCCACCGGCGGGTTCACGGCGATGGCCGCGTCCGGCAAGGTGAGGTGCTGCTCGCGGCCCAGCAGGAGCAGCAGCATGTTGGCGCTGATGGAGAAGCCGATGGCGATGTGGCGATGGTCGGGGAAGAGCCCGTTGCCCATGAGGATCACGGTCGAGAGATCCGAGGTGCTGCCGCTGTGGTAGGGCTTGGCCGCGGCGCCCTTGCCCTCGCCCGCGCCGCGATGGTTCACGGCGACGACGGAATGGCCCCGCTCCCAGGCGAGGGCCGCCGCGCGGCGCATGTAGTCCGCGTCCACGCTGCCGCCGAGGCCGTGGAAGAGGTAGACGGCGGTGCCGCTGCTGCCGCGCGCGACGCGGAGCTTGAGCACATCGTGGTCCGGCAGGCGCAGGGCGAGGCTCTGCCAGGGCGGCGTCGCGCAGCGGCTCGGCTTCAGGTGCGCGAGGACGGTCTGCGCGTGCGGACCGCGGGCCCACCAGGGCGGCCGCAGGGAAGGAAGCGCGAAGGCCGTCCCGCCCGCATCCGGGCTGGGGTCAGTCATTGCGCTTGTAGACCTGCGAGAAGTCGAAGGGCTGGTCCAGCTTGGGGCTCGAGTAGGTCACCCTCACCGTGATGGTGTCGCCGTCGATCTCGATGGCGTCGTTCAAGGTGTAGCCGTCGCCCTGGAGGGCCAGCGAAAGGGAGTTCGGAGCCAGCTGCTTGACGCTCACCTGGAACTTCTCGCCATCCTGGCGGGTCCAAGCGTCGCCGGTGCCGTTGGCGTCCACATTGATGGGCACCTCCCTGCCGAAGGTGAAGGAATAGCCGACGCCGCCCAGCACGCTCAGGGTGTCGTATGGGAGGCACGCGTTGGCCAGCTTCTTCTTCCAGACCGTGCGCTGGAAGATGTTCATGCCCTGGGTGAAGGCCGTGATGCGGTCCTTGATGCCGTCGCTGTCCCCGGCCGAAAGCGTCCATTCCCCGTCCCACTTGGGCTTGGAGGCCGCCTTCGCGGGCGCGGCGGCGGGCGTCGCGGGCTTCGGCTTGGCCTTCGCCTGGAGGGTCATGTAGGCGGGCGGCGCCATGAGGGCGATGGGCATAAGGCCTCCTGATCCGGGTTGGGCCGCCAGTTTACCCCTTCCAGCGCCGCGGATCGTCTTCGGGCAGGCCGAGCTGGTCCAGCACGCGCGTGGCGAAGGCGTCCACGAGGTCCCCGAGGCTCTGAGGCTTCGTGTAGAAGGCCGGCATGAGCGGCATGACGATGGCGCCGGCGTCGTGGACCCGCAGCATGTTCTCGAGGTGGATGCGGTTGAGCGGCGTCTCCCGCAGGCAGAGCACGAGCGGGCGGCGCTCCTTGAGGCAGACATCCGCCGCGCGGCTCACGAGGCTTTCGCTGATGCCCGCGGCGATGCGCCCCAGGGCCCCGGCGGAGCAGGGCACGATCGCCATGCCGTCCTGCCGGAAGGAACCGGAGGCGATGTCGGCGCCCAGGTTCTGCTCGTTGCGGAAGGAGATCTTGGGGCCCAGCGCCGCGAGCTCCTCGGCCTTCAGGCCCGTCTCATCGTGCAGGCAGCGGCGCCCCGTGGGCGAGATGAGCAGCGCGATCTCCGCCACATCCTCCCGCGCCGCCAACCGCTTCAACACGCCCACGCCGAAAGCCGAGCCGCTGGCTCCGGTGAGGGCGAGGGTGAGGCGTTTGGTCATGGCAATTACCCGGCGACTTAATGAACCCTCGGCATAAAGGGTTCACCCGTTTCGATGCATTGAATTAAGTGATTGTACGTTTCGGCCCTATCGGCAGGCTTTAGGTGAAAGCTTTCTGGTACAGGATCCAGACCGGTTTCAATCTCATGGTCCCTGAACTTCCTCATCCAAGGAAGAATCCGGTAACCGCGGGCGATTGATGCTTCATCGATGTGTTCCCCGGGATCTTCACCGAGGTAAATACCAACGAGAGCCGCAACCGCTTCATCGGCACCCGGAGATTGGTCTCTGAGCAGCTTCTCGAGGCGTTCCCTGCCGAGTCGTTCCCAATCATTCTTCTTCAAGGCTTTGG
>DATJFC010000258.1:0-10744 GCA_035495995.1 Holophagaceae bacterium | reverse complement strand
CGCCGATGACTTCGGCGATCTGCTCGATGTCCCGGGTGCCCATGCAGGCGTCGATCTCGGGCATGCCGGCCATGAGCTCGTCGCGGTAGCGCTCCACGAGGCAGCCGGCGACGACCAGCTTCTTGCAGGCGCCCTTCTCCTTCATGGAGGCGGCCTCCAGGATGGCGTCCACGCTCTCCTTCTTGGCGGCGTCGATGAAGCCGCAGGTGTTGACGACGAGCACCTCGGCCTCGTCCATGGCGTTCGTGATCTGGTAGCCCTTCAGGCGCAGATGGCCGAGCATGACCTCGCTATCCACGAGGTTCTTGGGGCAGCCCAGGGACATGAATCCGACCTTCGTCATGGAGCCTCCCCCCGCTGGGGCGGGGAACCTATCAGGATAGCGCGGGAGGCCGGAAAGATCCCGCCTGATCTGATAGACTGAAGCCTCCTATCTCCAAGGCCTATGCGGATATTCCTCTCTGTCGACGGCGCGCTCCATCCGATCGAGCTTTCGGAGGAGGGCGTGACGGTGGGCCGAGGCGAGGCCGCGGGCCTGCGCGTGCCCGTCAACGCCGTGAGCCGCGTCCACGCCCGCTTCTTCCTGAAGGGCGGGCAGCCCTTTGTCGTGGACATGAAGAGCCTCAACGGGACGACCGTCAACGGCGAGCCCGCGGTGGAGCCCAAGCCCTTCCGGAAGGGGGACCGCGTCCTCCTCGGCGAGATCCTCGTGAAGTGGGTGGACGGGCCCGGGGACGCCGAGACGGAGGCCTCGGGCGCCGTCAGCGCCGGGACGAAGACCGGCACCAAGGGCACCAACCCCGCCAAGGTGGCCATGGAGGACCGGGCCTTCGACGCTTCGGGCTCCATCTTCATCCCCCACGCGAGCCTGGAGAAGATGCTCGCGGAGCCCCCGGCCAAGGCCGCGGGCGACCGGCAGGACTTCCTCCAGCGCCTCGCGGCCATGGCCGGCACGCTCCTGCGGGCCGCGAGCCTCCAGGAGCTGCTGGAGAGCGTGATGAGCCTCATCACCGAGCAGATCCGCTGCCAGCGCGGCTCCATCCTCCTCGCCGACGCGGAGGGCGAGCTGGTGCCGGAGCTGGTGTGGGAGGAGAAGCCCGGTCAGCAGACGACGCCCATCAGCCGCACCATCGCCCGCACGGCCATGCAGGACCGCGTGGCCATCCTCACGATGGACGCCCAGCTCGACCCCCGGTTCTCCTCGGGCGACAGCATCAAGCTGCACGGCATCACGAGCGCGCTCTGCGCCCCGCTCATCGTGGAGAACCAGGCGCTGGGCGTGATCTACCTGGAGGCGAGCGTCGCCAAGGGCGGTTTCAACCGCGACGACGAGCACCTCCTTTCCGCCATGGCCAACTTCGCGGCCGTGGGCATCCAGCGCGAGCGCGAGGCGAAGTTCCGCCAGCGGCTCGAGCGCTACCACTCGCCCCAGGTGGTGGACCAGATCCTCCGCTCCTCGCAGAACAAGGAAGCGCCCGGGCTGCAGGCCGTCCGCTGCGACATCTCGGTGCTCTTCGCGGACATCTCGGGCTTCACGCGCATGAGCGAGGGCATGGAGCCCTTGCAGCTGGCGGGCATCCTCAACCGCACCTTCGAGGCCCTGACCGAGCAGATCTTCGTGCGGGGCGGCACCCTCGACAAGTACATCGGCGACGCCATCATGGCTTTCTTCGGCGCGCCCAATCCCGATCCGGACCACGCCCAGCTGGCGGTGGAGGCGGCCGTGGCCATGCAGGAGACGCTGAGGGTGCTGAACGAGCAGCGCCCGGAGGGGTTCCCCGAGCTGCGCATGCGCATCGGCATCAACAGCGGCGAGGCCTTCGCCGGCGACATCGGCAGCGAGAAGCGCATGGACTACACGGTCATGGGCTCCACCGTGAACCTGGCCTCGCGCCTGGAGAGCAGCGTGGCCAAGCCCGGCATGGTCGTCGTGGGCCCTTCCACCGCGTCGCGCATCCGGGGCATGGCGCTGAAAAGCCTTCCCCCCGCGAGCCTGAAGGGCATCGAGCACGAGATCCAGCCCCAGGAAGTGCTCTGGGACAACGAGGCCACGGCCGCCCAGTGAGGGGCGGTCAGCTCCGGTCTTTGAGGGCGGGCCAGTTCCCGAAGGCCAGCATGCAGAGCGCGATGAGCGGGCCGAAGGCGGGGATCAGCACCAGCAGGGCCATGGCGCCGTTGTAGCCCGCCTTCGCGAAGATCCGCCAGAAGAGCCAGATCTGGAAGACGAGCATGGCCAGGACGAAGACCGCGATGACGGCCCATACGAAGCAGCCGAGGGCCATGATGCCGGCCGCGGCGGCCTTGTCGTCGGGGTTGAGGAGGGCGAGGCTGGCGAGCAGGTTCATGGGTCACTCCTTGACGAAATCGCGCCACAGCATGCTGGGCTGGATGCCGGAATTGCGCTGGTACTTCCCCTTGGCGTCGTAGCTGTCGTAGTCGCCCGTCACCGTGTGGTAGAAGATCTGGCAGATCTCCACGCCGGCGTAGATGCGGATGGGCTGGATGCAGCTGATCTCCAGCGTCCAGTAGCCGCAGAAGCCGATGTCGCCGAAGCCCGCGGTGACGTGGACGAAGAGCCCGAGCCGCCCCACGGAGCTGCGGCCCTCGAGCATGGGCACCATGCCCTGGGTCTCCGTGTACTCCTGCGTGCGGCCCAGGTAGAGGCGGCCGGGCTGGAGGACGAGGCCCTCCTTGGGGATCTTGAGGTGCTCAATGGGATTGGGCTTCGCCATGTCGAGGACCTCGGGCGTGTAGACGGCCAGGTCCTCGGCGAGGCTCAGGTTGTAGCTGTTGGGGTTCAGGCGGCCGTCCGCCCAGGGCGTGATGCCGACCTTCCCCTCGTCGCGGGCCGCGAGGATCTGCTTGCCGGTGAGGATCAAGGGGCCTCCGGAAAGAAGCGAGCGCCCGGCTCGGCGGGCGCTCGGGTCGTGAAAGGCGGCGCCCTACGCGGTGAACGCGGCCTTCACTTCGGGCTTCACGAGGACGACGACGGCCCAGATGCCGATGGGCAGGCCCAGGAGGCAGCAAGGCGAGATGCAGGGGATCATGGCCAGGATGGCCGCGGTCAGGACGAAGCCGTAGCCCTGCAGGTTCTTCATCTTGCTGCCGCCCATGAACACCACGGCGCCGATGATGATGCCGATGACGCCGAAGACGATGCCGATGGTGCCGCTGAACATGGCGAACATCTTGTTGTCGCCGCCCAGGGTGGCATTGGCGCCCATGCCGAGGAGGTGGATGAGGATCATGACGATCTGGTAGGCGATGCCGATGCCGGCCGTGACCTGGAGACCCGTGGCCGGGCCGCTGACCTGATTCTGGACGTCGCTCATGAGGAGCTCCTGGAGGGAAGGGTGGGTGGATCGGAGAAGGGGATCAGCCGAGCATGCTGGAGAACTTGGAGATCACGGGGATCTGCCATCTCTCGCCGCCGAATGCCTTGATCCAGCCCATGATCGAGCCGCCCAAGGAGAGGATCAGGACGAGGATCCATCCGAGGCAGCCGATCACCCAGCCGATGAAGGGGATCATCATGATGACCACCGTCGGGACGATCAGCACGATGACCACGATGGCCAGCGTCAAGCCTTGGCGGGCGTGCCAGTAGACGAACTCCTTCTGGGGGTCCTCGCGCTTGTCTTTGAACATCAGGAAGGGGACCAGGGCGAGGAGGCCGAAGTAGGCCAGGAACAGGAAGATCTTGTCCTCGTCGTGGAAAGGCTTCTCGCCGCCGCTCATGGGAGCTCCTTGGGAACCGGCCGCGCCGGGATCGGTGAAGTGGCCGAACTGGGGCGCGAGCGGGGCTGCCGGGGGCGGGGCGGGGGGCGCCGGCGGCGCGATGGCCGTCGAGGTGGGCCGCTCGGGGGCGGGCGTGGGAGCCGCCGCCGGAGCCGGCGCGCCGCCGTGCAGGGCCGCCATCTGGTCCGCGCTCATGCGGACGGTGCCGGCCGGGTTCTCGGCGCCCATGGCCTGGATGGCCACCGTGGCGCCCTCCTCCGCGCCGGGGTCCATGAAAGTGAGGTGGATCTGCCCGAGGGTGACCCGGTCCCCATGCTTGAGGGGGGAGGACTGGACCCGGTTCCCGTTGAGGAGCACGCCGTTGGAGCTCTGGAGGTCCTGGATCTCGAAGCCCGTCGCGGACTTGCGGATCACGCAGTGGTGCCGGGAGATGCTCGGATCGGGGATGCGGAGGGCGTTGTCCAGCTCGCGGCCGATGTGGACTTCGGCGTCCACCAAGTCGAATTCGCGGGGTTCGGCTCCGCTTTCCTGGACCAGCAACTTGGCCATGGTTACCTCGGGGCTATCGGATTGAGTTGCAGGAAGTGTAGCCCTGCCGGACTGGGCCGCATAGAGGGGCCTGGCTTGGAAGGATCGGTTTATTCCTTGACCGGAGCGGCCGAGGTGGCGAATGCTAGCGGCATCCTTCACCCGGCGGAGACGGCATGGTCCTCTTCAACGCGGCCACCAAGGAGCTGACGGCCAAGATCGTGTACTACGGCCCCGGACTCTGCGGCAAGACCACGAACCTCCAGCACATCTATGACACGCTGCCCGGTGACGGCCGCGGCAAGATGCTATCCCTCGCCACCCAGACGGACCGCACCCTCTTCTTCGACTTCCTGCCCATCGACCTCGGCACGATCCGGGGCATGAAGACCCGCATCCAGCTCTACACGGTGCCGGGCCAGGTCTTTTACGACGCCACCCGCAAGCTCGTGCTGCGCGGGGCGGACGCCGTCGTCTTCGTGGCGGACTCCCAGGCCCCCGCCCTGGAATCCAACAAGGAGAGCTTCCAGAACCTCATCGACAACTTGAAAGACCAGGGGACCGACCTCTACGCCATCCCCCATGTCCTCCAGTGGAACAAGCGGGACACCCCCAACGCGCTGCCCATCGCCACCCTCGACAAGGAAGTGAACCGCTTCAACGCCCCCACCTTCGAGGCCTGCGCCATGAAGGGCGAGGGCGTGAAGGAGACCCTCGCCGGGGTCTCCAAGCTGGTGCTCAAGTTCCTGGCCGACAAGTACGGCGGAGGCGCCGTCGAGGCCCCCGCCGTCATCGCCGAGCCGCCCAGGCCCGCCCGTCCCGCCCCCCCGCCCGTGGTGTCGCACACCAAGCCCATGGAAGTGGAGGACATCGGGGTGTCGGACGCCTTGGAAGAGATCGAGGAGCTGGAGGTCGAAGCCTCCCAGCCCGCCGTGCCCGCGGCCGCGCGGCAGAGCGGCTCCTTCAAGATGCCGCACACCTCCGTCGTCGAGGTGCCCGTCGTGCTCGACCGGAGCCTCTTCACCGGCGACGCGCCGGTGGAGATCAAGCTGAAGCTCTACATCAAGTAGGGCTGGAGGCACTTTCGCACGGCGCCTTTGGGCGCCGTGCCTCGTTATGGCGCGGCCCGGCAGGGCTTCCCCAGCCTCCAGCCTCCGGTCTCCAGCCCGATTCAGGCAAACTGGTCGTTTGAGCCGAGGCCCCATGCCCCGCCAGGTCGTCACCCGTTTCGCCCCTTCGCCCACCGGCATGCTGCACATCGGCGGCGTGAGGACGGCGCTCTTCTGCTGGCTCTTCGCCAAGCGGCAGGGCGGGCGCTTCATCCTCCGCATCGAGGACACGGACCTCTCCCGGAGCACGGACGACAACATCCGCATCATCGAGGAGGGCATGGCCTGGTGCGGCCTGCATTGGGACGAGGGCCCGGTGGCGGGCGACCCTTCAAGCTGGATCGGCCCCCACGGGCCCTACCGCCAGATGCAGCGCATGGAGTCCCACTACAAGCCCGCGATCCGGAAGCTGCTGGACGAGGGCAAGGCCTACCGCTGCCGCTGCTCCAAGGAGGCGCTGGAAGCCCGCCGCGCCGAAGTGGAGAAGGCCGGCAAGGTCTTCCAGTACAACCGCGGCCTGGACGCCGGGCGCGGCTGCGCGGACCAGCGCCATGACGCCTCGGAGCCCGCCGCCATCCGCTTCCGCATGCCTGCGGAAGGGGACATCGTCCTGCACGACCTCATCAAGGGCGAGATCCGCTTCCCGGCCGAAAGCCTGGACGACTGGATCATCGCCCGCTCCGCGGAGGCCCCCGGCGAGATCGGCGTGCCCACCTACAACTTCTGCGTCGTGGTGGACGACACCTCCATGGAAGTGACCCATGTGATCCGCGGCGACGACCATGTGAACAACACGCCGAAGCAGATCCCGCTCTTCGCCGCCTTCGGCCACGACCTGCCCGCCTTCGCCCACGTGCCCATGATTCTCGGCGCGGACGGCGCGAAGCTGAGCAAGCGCCACGGCGCGACGAGCATCACCGAGTACCAGGCCATGGGCTTCCTGCCCTCGGCCATCCGCCTCGCCCTCGCGCGCCTCTCCTGGACGCCGAAGATCAACGGCCACGCGGTGGAGACGGCCGAGGAGGAGCTGCTCACCGACGCTCAGATGATCCAGCTCTTCGATCTCGCCGATTGCCAGAAGAGCGCCGCCCGCTTCGACATGGACAAGCTTTCCTGGATGAACCAGAAGCTCATCCAGCGGAGCAGCTGGCAGGAGCTGGAGCCCCACCTCTCGCCCTTCATGCCGGACGCGTGGAAGGCGAAGCCCGATGACTTCAAGCGCGTCGCCATCACGGCCACCCAGAAGGGCAAGTCCCTGAAGGACATGGCCGAGGCCCTCGCCTTCTGCTGGGCCGCGCCCGCCGAATGCGATGAAGCCGCCGTGGCGAAGTTCATGACTGACGCCGTGAAGCCTGCGCTGAAAGAAGTGGCCGCCCTCAGCGACTACGCCCACGACGCGCTGGAAGCCGCCTTCAACGGCATCCTCGAGAAGCACGGCCTCAAGCTCAAGGACCTCGCCCAGGCCCTCCGCGTCGCCCTCTGCGGCAAGCCCGTGAGCCCGCCCATCTTCGACACCCTGTACCTGCTGGGCCCGGATGAAGTCCGGGCGCGATTGGCAAAATGGATTTGATGATCATTCACCGCAGAGGCGCCGGGTTGAACCTGGCCTCCTCTGCGCCCTCCGCGTCTCTGCGGTGAAATCCTTTCCTTGCGAGTCCCATGTCCGATGAATCCAAATCCCTCAACTTCCTCGAAGAGATCGTCGAGGCCGACCTCGCGTCCGGCGCGCACGGGGGCCGCGTCCTCACGCGCTTCCCGCCGGAGCCCAACGGGTACCTGCACATCGGGCATGCGAAGAGCATCTGCCTCAACTTCGGGCTGGGGCTGAAGTACGGCGGCGGCACGAACCTGCGCTTCGACGACACGAACCCGACGAAGGAGGAGCAGGAGTATGTGGATTCCATCCAGGCGGATGTGCGCTGGCTGGGCTTCGGCTGGACGGCGCTGCTCTTCGCCTCGGACTACTTCCAGGTCTTCTACGACTACGCGGAATACCTGATCCAGCAGGGCAGGGCCTATGTGTGCGATCTCACGGAAGCCGAGATCCGCGAGTACCGCGGCAACTTCCATGTGCCCGGGAAGCCAAGCCCATACAGGGACCGCGGCGTCGAAGAGAACCTCGACCTCTTCCACCGCATGAAGGCGGGCGAGTTCGCCGACGGCGCGCGGGTGCTGCGCGCGAAGATCGACATGCTGAGCGGCAACATGAACCTGCGGGATCCGCTCATGTACCGCATCCGCCACGCGGAGCATCACCGCACGGGCAACGACTGGTGCCTCTATCCGATGTACGACTACGCGCATCCGCTGGAGGACGCCCTCGAAGGCATCACCCATTCCATCTGCACCCTGGAATTCGAGGATCACCGGCCCCTCTACGACTGGTTCCTGGAACAGGATGTCGACGCGAAGTTCTTCAAGCGCCCGCTGCCGAAGCAGCACGAGTTCGCGCGCCTCAACCTCACCTACACGGTCATGTCCAAGCGGCGCCTGCTGGAGCTCGTGAAGGAAGGCCATGTGCGGGGCTGGGACGATCCGCGCATGTCCACCATCTCGGGCCTGCGCCGCCGCGGCTACACGCCGGCCTCGCTGCGCGCCTTCGCGGAGAAGGTGGGCGTGGCCCGCCGCGCGGCCCTCTCCGAGGTGGCCCTGCTGGAAGGCGCCATCCGCGAGGATCTGGAGAAGACGGCGATGCGCCGCATGGCGGTGCTGCGCCCCCTCAAGGTCGTCATCACGAACATGGCGGAGGGCGAATCGCACGAACTGACGCTCGCCAACCATCCCGACGAAGGCTTCGGCGCGCGCAAGGTGACGCTCACCCGCGAGCTCTTCATCGAGCGTGAGGATTTCGAGGAGGCGCCGCCCAAGAAGTGGTTCCGCCTCGCGCCGGGCGCGGAGGTGCGCCTCAAGGGCGCCTGCCTCATCCGCTGCGAGGAGGTCGTGAAGGACGCGGACGGCCAGGTCGTGGAGCTGCGCTGCGCCTGGGATCCCGCGAGCCTCGGCGGCGACGCGCCGGACGGCCGCAAAGTGAAGGGCACGCTCCACTGGGTCAGCGCCGCCCACGCCGTGAAAGCCGAGGTGCGGATCTACGACCGCCTCTTCACCGCCGAGGACCCCATGGATGTGCCCGAAGGCGGCGACTGGCGCGGCACGCTGAACCCGGCCTCGCTGGAAGTCCTCATGGAGGCCCGCCTGGAGCCCGGCCTCGCCGACGCGAAGCCCGGCGACCGCTTCCAGTTCGAGCGCCTCGGCTACTTCTGCGCGGACCCGGACGCCCGGCCCGGCGCCCCCGTCTTCAACCGCACCGTGAGCCTGAAGGATTCCTGGGCCAAGGTGGAGGCGAAAAGCTGATGCCGGTGGCCTCCGGCGCCTAGCCCGGCCGCGCCGGGCCTGATAACTTCATAAGGTTGGACTCCCACCACGAGGCCCTGCGTCTCGCCCGTCCGCCCTTCAGGGGATACCCGGCCTATGGACACCCTCGCCCGCCTGCTGCACCTGTCGCCCGCGACCCTCTGGATCGCGGTGAAAGTGCTCCTGGCCTTCGGCATCCCCATGGGCCTCGGTCCCGTGCTGACCTGGGCCGAGCGCCGGGGCTCGGCCATGATCCAGGACCGCATCGGGCCCAACCGCGTGGCCCTCTTCGGGAAGATCCGCATCATGGGCCTCGTCCAGCCCCTGGCGGACGGCCTCAAGTTCTTCTTCAAGGAGGACCTGCGGCCCACCGGCGCGAACAAGGTGCTCTTCTGGCTCGCCCCGGCCCTGGCCTTCGTGCCGGCCATGCTCGGCCTCGCCGTCATCCCCATGGGGCGCAGCTTCGAGCTGGGCGGCGCCGAATACCACTTCAGCCTGCTGGATCCCGGCAACGGCATGGGGATGCTCCTGCCCATGGCCGTGGGCGCCATGGCCGTCTACGGCGTGATGATCGCGGCCTGGTCCAGCAACAACAAGTGGTCCATCCTCGGCGGCATGCGGGCCTCGGCCCAGATGGTGAGCTACGAGGTGGGCCTCAGCCTCGCGGTCATCGCGCTCTTCATGAAGGTGGGCGGCTACGACCCCCACCAGATCGTGGCGGCGCAGTCGGGCGCCTTCTTCCACGGCGTGATCCCCGCCTGGTTCATCTTCCGCCAGCCGGTCGGCTTCCTCGTCTTCTTCGTCTGCATGTTCGCGGAAGCGAACCGCCTGCCCTTCGACTTCGCGGAAGGCGAATCCGAGATCGTCTCCGGCTTCCACACCGAGTACGGTTCCATGAAGTTCGGCATGATGGGCCTCACGGAATACGTCCACATCATCGGCGCCTCGGCCCTCATCGTGACGCTCTACCTGGGCGGCTGGCAGCTCCCCTACATGGCGGACCAGAGCCACCTGCCGGTGCTGCTCACCTTCGCCGTCTTCCTCGCGAAGCTGGTGCTGACGAGCCTCGTCTTCATCTGGGTGCGCTGGACCCTGCCGCGCTTCCGCTACGACCAGCTCATGGACCTAGGCTGGAAGAAGCTCCTGCCCCTCTCCATGGCCAACCTGCTGGTCATCGCCTACTGGATGAGGGGCTAGACATGGCCGTCATCGTCAAGAAAGCCGAGCTCTCCTGGCTGGACCGCATCTATGTCCTGAGCGTCGCCAAGGGCATGGGCATCACCTTCGCCCACTTCCTCAAACAGCTCGCCACGCCCACGCGCAAGCGCTTCACGATCCAGTACCCGGACATGAAGAAGCCCATGCCCAAGGGCTACCGCGGCCTGCACGAGCTGAAGCGGTTCGAGGACGGCGCCATCAAATGCGTGGCCTGCTTCATGTGCCAGGAGGCCTGCCCGGCCCGCTGCATCAGCATCGAGGCCGAGGAGTTCAGCGAGTTGAATTTCACGCAAGGCTTCGAGGAGAAGCGCCCGGCCGTCTTCAAAATCGACATGCTGCGCTGCATCTACTGCGGCATGTGCGAGGAGGCCTGCCCCAAGGACGCCATCTGGCTGCGCGACACCTACGAGGTCGCGGCCTACGACCGGCTCTCCATGAATTTCGGGAAGTGGGACCTCATCAACACCTACGCGGACAAGGACGGCAAGGCGAAGCTCACGCCCGAGACCGAATCCCCCGCGACGCCGCGCCGCTCCGTGGCGCTCTAGAGGGAGGGGCCGTGTTCGCCGTCTTCGCGCTGATCACCCTCCTGGGCGCCGTGCTCATGCTGCTGCAGAAGAACGCCATCCAGGCGGGGCTCTGCCTGGCGCTGTGCTTCACCGGCGTCGCGGGGCTCTTCGTGCTGCTGGGCAACCCCGTGGCGGCCGCGCTCCAGATCATCGTCTACGCGGGCGCCATCCTGGTGCTGGTGCTCTTCGTCATCATGTTGCTGAACCATCACGAGGAGGAGCCCGCCGAAG
>DATJFC010000257.1:0-3014 GCA_035495995.1 Holophagaceae bacterium | reverse complement strand
CATCCTCGGATTCGTAGACCCACTGGCCGTCCTCGCGGTGGAAATGGCTGACCTCCGCGTGCAGGCGGCGCTTGCCGTCCACCTGCATGCTCGCGTGGAACCGCACCATGCCCGTCTCGTCCTTGGGGCCGCCTGCCTCCGTCGCGAGGATCTTGAGCGAGATGCAGCGGATGGAGTCGCAGTACTCCTCGAGCTCTTCCGCGTCCAGGTTCTCCCGCTGCGGAGCCGCCGTGGTCTTGATGAGGAAATCCACATCGCACAGCGAGTAGGCGGTGAAGCGCGCGCGCATCAGCCGCTCGGCGGTGTCGGGCAGGACCTTGCCCTCGATGACGGGCTGGCAGTGCTTGTCGAAAGTGGCCTTGGCGCCGCAGGGGCAGGGTCGGGACATGGGAGCCTCTAAAGTGAGATGAAGATCATCAGGACGTTGAAGAAGGCGACGAAACCCGCCACCAGCGCCCCTTGGGGCCGTTTCGCGCGATGAGCCGCGGCGAAAGCGAGGGCGCTGAGGAGCAGCGCCGGCAGCCCGCCCCACAGGATCCAGGGGTGGAGGTCGGCGGAGGGATGGCCGTCGCCGCCCGGATGCCGGAGCATCACGGCGATGCGCGCGGCCAGCGCGGCCAGGGCCCCCGCCATGGCCATCCATGGCCAGGTCCCGATGCCCTGAGGGGTTTCTGTCCCTTCCATCGCCGCTCCACCGGCGCTCGCGCCGAGGCTCCAGTGTAGGCCCCTCAAGCCTGCCAGCGGAGTTCGTATCCATGGCGGAAGGCCAGCAGCCCCTCGCCCTCAGGCGGCAGGTAGCGCACCGAGACGCCCTTGGCGCCGGTCAGCCCCAACGCCGCTTCGAGCCAGCCCGAAAGGCCGTGCTCGAACCAGTCGGAATAGAAGGCGTCCGCCCAGAGGCTCACCCTGGCGCATCCCGGCTCCAGATGATCCACAACCACCTGGCCGCCCCGGTAGTAGAAGGCGAAGAGCCTCGGCAGGTTATCGATGAGGAAGGATTGCGACATGAGCCGCAGCAGCCAGCGGTTCAGCACGGTCAGCTGCTCGCGCGCCGACTCCAGGCCGCGCCGGTAGGTATAGGCCGCGTCCGCCGTCTCGAGGTAGGTCCGGCTCAGCTCCCCGGAGTGGGCGGCCGGGATCCATTCGTAGAGCCCGATGGGCTGGGAGAAGGTGCGGCGGCATGGTTCGGAGACTCTGGCGAGCAGGGTGTGCCAGGCAGCCTCGCCGCCCTCGCGCAGCACCGCGTCCCGGACCTGCCGGGTCATGGGCCCGCGTAGCTCGGTGATCACCACGCTTTCGCGGGTGAGCCCCGCCGGGGGCGCGATGATCTCCTGCGTCGCCATCATGCCTTCAAGATAGGCCCGCCCCGCCCGCGGCGGCCGGTTAAAAGATGTCAATCCTCCGGCGGCGGAGGCGCGTCGGCAGGCCGTTCCGGCCGCGGCGAAGCGCCCCACAGGCCCGCGGTCGCCAGGGAGCAGGCCAGGAGCAGGACCGCGAGCCAGATCACCCAAGGGAAGGAAGCGCCCGGCGTGGCCGTCCAGTGGGCGAAAGAGGCGAGGAGGGGAACCAGGGCGCAGATGATCAGGATCAGGAGGAAGGCGGCCTTGAGCACTACTCCGGCGCGGTGGCGCGAGAGGCGCATCATCATCAGGCCCAGGACCAGCGAGGGCAGCCCGATGAAGGCCCAGAGCAGGACCAGCGGCAGCGCGGAGCTGACCCAGGCGCTGGGAAACCAGCGGAAATAGGTGGGGAAGGTCAGCAGGAACCACAGGAGGTCCCCGACCGCCATCAAGACCACGACGGTCTTGAGCAGCCCGGAGACGAGCCGGGAATCGCCGTTGCCGGATCCAGTGGCCATGGACCGCCTCATTTCATGGGGATGTGCAGCCCGATCTTGTCCGCATGCTCCCGCGCCTCGTCGTAGCCGGCGTCGGCGTGGCGGAAGACGCCCATGGCGGGGTCGTTCCAGAGGACGCGGGCCAGGCAGCGCTCGGCGCGCTCGGTGCCGTCGGCGACGATGACCACGCCGCTGTGCTGGCTGTAGCCCATGCCCACGCCGCCGCCGTGGTGGAAGCTCACCCACGAGGCTCCGCCGCCGACCGCGGTCATGGCGTTGAGCAGCGGCCAGTCGCTGACGGCGTCGCTGCCGTCCTTCATGGCTTCGGTCTCGCGATTGGGCGAGGCGACGGAGCCAGAGTCGAGATGATCCCGGCCGATGACGATGGGCGCCTTCACCTTGCCCGTGCGCACCAGCTCGTTGAACATCAGGCCCGCCTTGTGGCGCTCGCCGGCGCCGATCCAGCAGATGCGCGCGGGCAGGCCCTGGAAGGCGATCTTCTCCTGGGCGGCCTTGATCCAGCGCACCATGCCTTCGTTCTCGGGGAAGAGCTCCATCATGGCTTCATCCGTGACGCGGATATCCTCGGGATCTCCGGAGAGCGCCGCCCAGCGGAAGGGCCCGATGCCACGGCAGAAGAGGGGCCGGATGAAGGCCGGCACGAAGCCCGGGAAGGCGAACGCGTTCTCGAGCCCGGCGCGCTGGGCCTGGGCGCGGATGTTGTTGCCGTAGTCGAAGACGAGGCTGCCCAGCTTCTGGAAGGCGATCATCGCTTCCACGTGGGTGCGCATGGACTGCAGCGCGCGGTCCACGTAGGCCTTGGGGTCGGAGGCGCGCAGCGCGGCGGCCTCATCGAGGCCCAGGCCCGCGGGGATGTAGCCGATGTACTCGTCGTGGGCGGAGGTCTGGTCCGTCACGAGGTCGGGGATGTGGCCGCGCTTGAGTATCTCCGGCAGCAGCTCCGCGGCATTGCCCAGCAGGCCGATGCTGCGGGCCTCCTTCGCGTCCGCGTAGGTGCGCACGAGGTGCAGCGCGGTGTCGAGGCTGTCGGTCCACTCGTCCAGGTAGCGCGTGTCGAGGCGCTTCTGGATGCGCGTCCGGTCCACATCGATGGCGGGGCAGACGCCGCCGTTCATCGTGACGGCCAGGGGCTGGGCGCCCCCCATGCCGCCGAGGC
>DATJFC010000256.1:0-4198 GCA_035495995.1 Holophagaceae bacterium | reverse complement strand
CCAGGGCAGGGCCGCGGCCGTCATCCACCCGAGGCTCCGCCCGAGGCGCGGAGCCTCGGCGGCGAGATCGAGGAAGCCCTGCCGCGGCGACCAGAGCGGGCGCAGCAGGCGCCGCAGCATCAGCGGCGGGCCTCGAAGAGCGTTTGGTAGGCGCGCAGGGAGGCCTCGTCGCCTTCCTGCCGCAGCCGCTCCAGGAAATCCCCCGGCGCCAGATCAGCGGCTTCCCCGAAGGAGGCGATGTTGCCGTTGATGTAGGCGATGAACTGGTCCTGCTTCGACTTGATGTGGCCGTAGAAGGGCCGCGCCACGAAACCCAGCAACGCCGAGTCCAACGCGGTCCAGGTGTGGATCTCGCTCTCGAAGCCCTTGTCGCCCTGCCAGTAGCGGTAGGAGGCCACCATGCGCGCCGACACCGCGAAGGGCGTGCCGAGGCGGCCCTTGGCCGCCGTGCCGTCCACGAGGTAGATGCGCCAGCCGGGCTTGGCGTAGATGAGCCGGAGATCCGCGCGCAGGCCCTGGGTGTCATCCAGCTTCCACTGCCGGCTGGAGATCTCCACGGCGTGGAAGGCCGGCACGAATTGGCACTGGCGCCACATGGCCACGCTCATGCGGGGATGGTTGAAGAGCTTCTCCATCGTCGCGAGCTTCACGCGCTTGGGTTCGGTGCGCGAGGTGAAGTCGAAGTTGGCGCGGTGGAGGATGTCCTCCGCCATGGCCCGGTCCGCGGGCGCCATCTGGTCGAAGGGGAGCGCCTGGGCCTGCGACGCCATGGCGGCGGGCACGAGGCAGAGGAGGGCGGGACGCGGGCGGCGCATGATCATGAACCTAGCCTCCGATGAGCGTCCTGAGAAGGCGCAAGGTATGATCTGCCTATCCTTTCCGAGCCCCCGATGCCCCTTCTCCGCCGTTCCGTCCCCGTCCTCGCCCTCATGGCCGCGCTGGCGGCCCGCGCGCAGGACGCCGGTCTCGCGGAGCGCCTCTACCTGAGCGGCGAACGCGCCTACGCGGCGAAGTCTTACCCCGAGGCCCTGGACACCTGGACCCAGCTGGTGCAAACCGCGCCGAAAAGCGACTACGCGCCACAGGCCCTGCTCCAGATGGCCCAATACCAGGCGGGGATCGCCCGCCAGCCGGAGAAGGCCCTGCCCCTCCTCGACAAGCTGAAGTCGGATTACCTCGCCAGCCGCTGGGCCGCGTCCGGCCTCCTGCTGCGGGGGCAGATCCTCGCGGCGAAGGCCAAGGGGCCGGAGGATCTGAAGGAGGCCATCGCGGAGTTCAACCGGGTGCTGGACCTCTTCCCCGCTTCGGCGGCGGCGCCCAGCGCGCTGCTGGAGCTGGGCCGCGCGGCCCTCGCGAGCGGGGATCCCAATCGCGCGCTCGGATATCTCACCGAGGCCTACCGCGCCCACCCCGACGCGGCGGTCGCCCCCACCGCCATGCTCGAAGCCGCCCAGGCCATGGACGCGCGAGGCGATCTGGAAGGCGCGCTGCGGCTCCTGGAACGCGTGAAGCTCTCCGCGCCCGATTCGCCGGAAGCGAAAGAGGCCGCGTGGCGCCTCACGGCCCTCGTGCGCATGAGACTCCTTAAGGGCCCCTTCAAGCTGGACGGGCCCTGGCCGAAGGGCCAGGCGAAGTGGCTCCACACGCCCACCGTCCTGAGCCTCGATGCGGAAGGACGGACCCTCCTCTACCAGAAGGATCTCGGCGCCGCCTTCAGCATCGAGGGCTCGGAAACGAAGCCCCTGAACCTTCTGGGCGCGGACGCGGTGGCCTTCCTCCCGGGCCCGGATGGGCAGCCCTGGCTCCTCGGCGAAGAAGGCCTCTCGAAGCCCGGCGGGACGATGGCGCCCTTGGCCGGCCTCACGCACATCCGGGGCGCGGTCCTGGACCGGTGGGGGCGCCTCTGGATCGCCGACAGCAAAACGGCGGGCCTGACGCTCCTCCCCAGCGGCGGTCCCGCAAGGCTGGTGCAGGGAGCCGTGCTCGACGCGCTGGCGGAGACCCGGGACGGCATGGCCGGCGCTTCCAACGAGGCCCGCAAGGTGATCCTCTTCTCCGCGGATGGCAAAGTCCGGAAGGAGATCCCCTACGGCATGGGCCTCGGCGCGCCGTACCGCGAATGCGCCGCGCTCGCGGCGGACCCTCTGGGCGATCTCGCCGTGCTCACGTCGGGCGGCGACTTCGGCGACGGGGTCGCGGTCTACGGCCCCGACGGCGCCCTGCTGAGGCAGGCGCGGTTCGCGGACCTGGGTCTCAACGGCCGCTTCGTCTCCCTGCTCCTCGACCGCCGCGGCGGCCTCGTCCTCGCGGACCGGCGCAACGACACCCTCATCCGCCTGGACTGATCCGATGCGCCGTTCCGCCTTCCTGCTCTCTTTCGCGCTCGCGGCTTCCTGGCTGGCGCCCGCGGCGTTGCGCGCCCAAGACCCCGCCCTCAAGGACACCTTCCAGCAGGGCCGGGACCTCTGGGCGAAGAACGGCGACCGCGACGGCGCCACGGCCAAGCTCGAGCAGGTCGTCGCCGCCCTGGCGCCGAAGGCGAAGGGTCTCGACCCCGACTGGCGGCGCGAACTCTGCCAGGCCTACAACCTCCTCGCCGTCCTGGACGACCGCAGCCCCGCCACACGCGCTCACGCGCAGGAGCGTCTCCAGGCTCTCCTCGACACCGATCCCGCCTACGAGCTGGACCGGGATCTCACCACCACGCGGCTGCTGAACACCTATACCCAGATGCGCGCCGCGCGCTTCGGGCTCGTGCGCTTCACCTTCGAACCTCAGGGGGGAATCCTCTCGGTGGACGGACAGGAGACGGCCACCGCCTCCGAGCAGTGGCTGCCCCTCGGCGTGCGGCAGGCCGCCTACCGCCGCCCGGGCTACGGGCATCAGGACCAGACGATCACCGTCGGCGCGAAACCCACCGCGGCGGCCTTCCACCTGGACCGCGTCGCATCGACGCTGCGGGTCTTCACGAACCCCAGCGGAACGGACCTAATCCTGGACGGCAAACCCGCGGGCACCACCAACGGCACGCTCGCGCCCGCCGACAAGGCCGTGGCGGACAAAGCCGGCGTCGCCCCTGACCAGATCAGCGCGGGCTTCGTCATCGACGGCGTCGCGCCCGGCCCCCACACCCTCGAACTGCGCGCGCCTTGCCACGAGCCGAAGAAGGTGGAAGTGGCCGCCCGCTTCGGCGACGCGAAACAGGACTTCGACCTCGAAGCCTTCACGCTCAAGACCTCCGCGGGGACGCTGGCGCTGGACTCCCCGGCGCCCGGAGGCGAGCTCTTCCTGGATGGCGACCGCAAGGGGCCCCTGCCCCAATCCCTGCCGATCTGCAGCGGTCCCCACGACCTCGAAGTGCGCTTCCCCAGCGGCGCCTGGTCCAGGCATCTGGAGGTCAAGAACGGCGACAAGCTCGTCTTCGCCGTGAAACCCCTCCCGCGCCTCGCCTTCCTGGGCCTCGACCCCGCCCTCGGCATCAGCGGCCGCGACCGCCTCGCCGCCGCCCTCGCGAAGCTGGGAACCCGGCTCACGGCCGTGGCCTTCCTGCCGCCCAAAGAGGGCGAATTGCCGGAGGCGGCCGCGGCCCGGCTCAAGGAGATGAACGGCGCGGAGCTGCTCCTCTCCGTGAAGGCCGCGGGCGAGGGCGCCGGCGCGCCGGTGGCTCTGGAAGTCAGCGCCCTCGACGGCACCAGCGAAAGCCTCCTGATCCGCCCGCTCGAAGACGATCCCCTGGCGGCCCTGGTGGACCGCCTCAACGCTCTGCCGCCCTTGGAAGAGCCAGGCTGCGGCCTCACGCTGCTGGACGTGGAGGGCCAGCCCGGACCCTTCGTCCTCTCCGCGGATGCCGCCTCGAGGGCCGCGGGCATCCAGCCGCTGAAGGCCCTTTCAGCGGTGGACGGCCAGGCGATGAAATCCGTGGCGGAGTTCCGCGCCCGCTTGGCGCAGGCCCAGGGCAGTCTCCAGGTGGCCCAGGGCGGCGCGCCCATGAACTTGTCCGTGAAATCCCAGCCCCTGGAGATCCCGCTCAACTCCGACCGCTTCTGCTACCCGGCGCTGCTGGCGGCCCTGCGGCTGCGCGCCCTGGGCGCCAAAGGGGACGACGCGGGCCTCACGCGGCTCAACCTCGCCCTGGCCCTCATGCACTTCCGGCGCTACGACCAGGCCCTCGAACAGCTCAGGGCGGCGCGGCTCTCCG
>DATJFC010000255.1:0-6826 GCA_035495995.1 Holophagaceae bacterium | reverse complement strand
GAAGACCGTGTCGCCTTCCCGCCCGATGTCGAAAAGGCCCGTGATGTTCGGGTGGTTCAGCGCGGCCACGGCCTTCGCCTCGCGTTCGAAGCGGGCCAGGGCGTCGGGGTTCTTAGCGAGGTGCTCCGGCAGCACCTTGATGGCGACGGCGCGGTCCAGACGCGCATCCCTCGCCTTGTAGACCTCGCCCATCCCGCCCGCGCCGAGGGGCGCGAGGATCTCGTAGGGGCCGAGCTTGGTGCCGGGCTGGAGGGCCATGGGGCCTTGGGGTGTGGCCTGGAGTATCCCAGAAGCTCCTGCCCGCCGGTAGATTCTCCCGGGAGGGACCGGACTTCTACTTGCCCGCCTCTCCGGCGGTGTATTGGTCGATCACGCCGCCGATGGCCTTGCGGCAGGCGGCGCAAAAGCCCGCGCTCAGATCCCGGGTGAACATGATGCAGTCCTCCTGGGAGCGGTAGTAGCCCGTGCTTTCGTAGTTGCCGCCTTCGAAGGCGCCGACCTTGCCGCTGTTCGCGTCCGTGCCCAGCAGTTCCATTTCGTGGGCGCGCTCGCGGGTGAAGAGGGCTTCCATCTCGGCTTCAGGTTTGTTGGCGGCGCGGATGGCGTGGCGCTCCTTCTGGATGCCGTAGCTGTAGGCCTCGAACTCCGCCTTCTTCCAAGGCGTCGGAAGGGCCACGCCCGGCGTGAGCAGATCCGCCCATTTGGGATGCTGCGGGTCGGCGGTCACATTGGGCTCCCAAGGCTCGGGGCGCGTCTGGGCCGGATGGATCACAGCGTCGCTCGTGTAGTACTCATCCGCGAGACCCGCGATGTGGTGGCCGAATTCATGGATGAAGACGTATTCGCTGAAGGCGTTGTCGCTGGCCACGGTGCCGTAGAGCTGGTGGATTCCGCCGCCGCCGTAGGTGCGGCCGTTCACGAGGATCTCCACGAAGTCGTAGGGCGCCTGGGACGCCGCGTCGCGGAAGGCGCGGTTGTCGTAGGTGAGGACGTAGCGCTCGCTGCCGAAGGCGTCGTAGGTGCAGCCCAGGGCCGAGCGGCGGTGGATGCCCGTGCTGGGCCGGCTGATGCCGCTCTCCTTCGAGGCCGGGCAGAGGGCCCACACATTGAAGTCCGCCCTGCGGGACTTGTAGGGCTCGTAGCGGAAGAAGGTCGCGGCCAGCCGCTTGGCGTCCTTGATGAACTTCGGGCGTTCCTTGGCCGTGTAGCCGTCGCCGAGGATGAGGAAGTCCACCTTGTGGGCGGGGTCGCCGTTCTTCAGGATCGGAACCAGGGCGCCGGCGCTGGGCGGCGCGCCGCGCTCGATCCCTTGAGCCTTCGGATCGACCGGGCAGGACCAGACTTCCTTCCAGCCCATGTCCGCCTGGCGCTTGAAGAGATGCACGACGACGGGCGCGGCGGGCTCGGGGAAGCGCACCGACTCCTCGAAGGCCCGCTGGAGCTGCGCCGCCTCGTCCGTGTCCTGCCACTCGCCGAAGATGCTGGCGAAGCCGCGGGAGTAGAGGAGCTTGCCTTCCTTGTCGCGGACTTCGGCCTTGTACTTGCCAAGGTTCGAGTCGTCCACGGCGCGATCCGGATCGCCGGCCCAGGGCAGGGGCTCTTCCACCACGCGGGCCATGGCGAAGGACTCGCCCTTGGCATCGCCGCTGTGGACATAGTCCAGCCGGAGGGTGCGCGGCCCGGAGGCGGCCAGGGCGCAGGAGAGGAGGGCGGCGAGCAGATGGCGCATCGGAGGGCTCCGCTCCTACCCTAACGCGAGCGGGAGGCCTCCGGCCGACCTTGAATATTCCGGGACTGCGGCGCATCCTGGGCGGGTTCCTTCGAGGCCCCCATGGGCGGTGTCGTGATCCTGGTTCCGGGCAAGGCCCGGCTCGCCCTCGACGAGTCGCATCCTGAAATCACCGTGGGCCGGGGCGGAGGGAACGCGCTGGTGCTGGAGGACGGGATGCTCAGCCGCCACCACGCCCGCTGCTTCCTCAAGCCGGACGGGACCTTTGTGGAGGATCTCGGGTCCCGCCACGGCACCTTCATCAACGGCACCCGCGTGCAGGCCGCCGTGCCGCTGAAAGAAGGGGACCGGCTTCTCATGGGCCGCACGGAGATGCAGGTCCTGCCGCCCGACGAGGAGCTGACCAAACCCAGCGGCGCGATCCTGGTGGAGGATCATCCCCATCCCGCCCAGATGACCATCGCCCGGCCCCTGGCGGAACTCTTCACCCAAGGCGCCGAAGACGCGGGCCGATGGACCGAGGGCCTGCGCTTCTTCCACGAGGCCAGCCTCGACCTCCTGCAGGAGGCCGACACGGGCGCGATGCTGTCCCGCATGGCGCAACGGCTCCACGCCTTCCTCCGCCCCCAGCGCGTGGCCGTCCTCCTGCGCAGGGCGGATGGGGAGCTGGATCTCGCCGCCTACGCCGGGCCCGCCCAGACCGACCCGTTCCGCATTTCGCGCAAACTGGCGGAGACGGTGATGGTGGGGCGCGAAGCCGTGCTGCTCCGGGATCCGGCCCTGGACTCGGGCCTGCAGTCGGCGAGCCTCCTCATCAGCCAGATCTCTTCCGCCATCGTCACGCCCCTGGCGTTGGAGAACGAAGTGGCGGGCCTCTTGTATGTCGACGCGCGCATCCCGCGGTCCCCCTTCACGGAAGACGATCTCAGGCTGGTGTCGAGCCTGGCCCACCTCGCCGCGGCCAAGCTCCAGCAAGTGCGGCTGATGTCGGAGGTGGTCCACAAGCGGAAGATGGAGGAGGAGCTATCGCTCGCGCGCCGCATCCAGCAGCGCCTCATACCCCTGCTTCCGCCGCAGCTTCCGGGTTACGAGCTGGCCGCCCTCCACGAACCCAGCCGCCAGGTCTCGGGGGATCTCTATGGACACTTCCCGGGTCCGGACGGCAGCGCCTGGCTTTGGGTGGCCGATGTGAGCGGCAAAGGGCTGGGGCCCGGCCTGCTCATGGCCACGATGCAAGCCTACCTGGACGCATGGGCGGATTCGGCCACCGAACCCGGCCAGCTTTCGGACCGTCTCAGCCGGACCCTGGCGCGGCACACGGACCGCAACCGCTACATCACCGCCTTCCTGCTGCGGGCCAGCGAGGACGGCACGATCCATTACTGCAACGCGGGGCACAACCCGGGCCTGCTGCGCAAAGCCGATGGAAGCCTACAGGAACTGGTCAGCCAGGGCATGCCGCTGGCCCTCTTCCCGGACCAGCCCCATGGCCAAGCCTCCTTCGTCATGGCTCCCGGCGACATCCTGGCCGTCTTCACGGACGGGGTCACGGAGGCCGCTCCGCTGGATGGCGAGGATTTCGATCTCGGCGGCCTGGAGAGCGTGCTGGAACGCCACGCTCAAGCCCCGCTGCCCGAGCTCATCGCGCGGATCCAGGAAGCCCTGATGGAACACACGCAAGGCGCCCCGCTGGCGGACGACCGCACGCTCCTGCTCATCCGCAGGCGCTAGTCTATTAGACTCATTGTATGTTTGCACTCACACCCAAGCAGCGGCAATTCCTCAAAGCCAAGGCGCACAGCCTGAAGCCGGTGCTCCAGGTGGGCAAAGCGGGCGTCACGCCGGCCCTCATCGAAGAGCTGGACCGCGTGGTGGCCACTCACGAGCTCGTGAAAGTGAAGCTCAACGACAACACCTTCGAAGACGAGCCGGGCGTGGTGGCCGCGCTCACGTCGAAGGTCGAAGGCCTCGTCCACGTGTGGACCATCGGCCACACGCTACTCCTCTTCAGGCCGAGCCGGGAGCGCCCGACGCGCTTCCCCTTGCCCTAGTCCATGCCTTACCTTTCCTGGAACGAAGGCTCCCAGCTCCAGCAAGAACGCCTCGAGGGCGCCCGGGTGCTCGGCGCGGATCCCCTGCGAGCCACCGTGCTCAATCCCGCTGGCGGGGCGCCGGTGCAGGCCATGGTCCAGCCAGATGGCCCTCGCTGGCGGATCCGTCCGATGGAAGGCGCGGTGATCCGGCGCGAAGGCGCCATGCTGCCGGTCGAGGGGCTTCTGCTGGAAGACGGCGACACACTGGCCATCGGATCCTGGGAGCTGCGGTTCAGCGAGGCTTTCCCGGGCCTGGACCGCGACCGGTTCTGGGAGACCTCCAAGCCCGTGCCGCTCCCGGCGGGGCCTGCTGCCGTCGTCGCGCTCAGGTGGGTGGCGGGGCAGGCGCAACGGCTGGAACGGGGACTGCTGGCCCAGGAAGAGCCGGGCCTGCTGGCTGAACGGCTCCTCGAAGAGGCGCGCTCCTTCCTCTCTGCCGAGACCGGCGCCTATCTCGCGCACCCCACCCGGGCGCCGCTCCAGATCATCCATCTGATCGGCCCCGCGCTTCCCGCGGAAGGCCCGGTCAACGGTCTGGTGGATCACGCCCTCCGGGACCAGGTCAGCCTTTTCTCGAACGATCCCCGCCGGGATCCGAGGCTGGCCGATGGCCCGGTCGCGACCTGCGGGCCTGTGCTCATCGCCCCCGTCAGCCTCGAGGATGGCGATAGCGGAGAGCCGGCCGGGGCGGTGTTCCTGCTGGTCCGCGCGCCCGGCTCTGCGGGTTTCGACAGCGCCGATCTCAGCCTTCTCCGGAGCGCCGCCGACCTCGCGGCGCTCGCCCATCGCCTGAGCCTCGTCCACCGGCGCCTGCTTACCCAAGCTGAGCTGGAGAGCCAGCTGCTGCACAGCCAGCGGGAGCTGGAGCGGCAGGAGGAGCGCCATGGCCGCCTCCTGGCCGCGCTGGGCGGGGCCATCCTGAGGGCCCAGGCCCTCGTGAGGCACCTGCCGGTGTCCGCCGCCGAAGCCCTTCGCCTCCACTTGGCCCGGATGGCCAATCTGGTGGAGGACGGGCAGTCCACGGACCCGGGCCTCCCGCCACCGCCTGGCCGGTCGCGGCCCCTTTCCGACATTCAATCCGAGCTGCTCGAATCCTGGGCCATCCTGGCCGAAACCCTGAATCTCAGCTTCGAGGAATCTCCCGCGCCGCAGGCCGAAGCCTGGATGGGTGGGGGTCCGGTCGTGGAGGCCCTGCACAGCATCATGGACGCGGTCTTCCTTCAGATGACCCCCGGCAGCACCATCCCCCTGAGATGGAAGCCCGAACCCGGCCGTCTGACGCTGGAGATCCTGTTCCCTTCAGGCACGGGGCGGGTGAACCCGGACGCCTGGAGCCGGGATGTGCTGGCCGCGGCCGGACTGGATTGGCGCTGGTCCGAAAGCGGACTGAGCCTCACCTTCCGCGAATCGCCGCGCCAGGGCCCGCAGACGCCGGAACGCCTCATGCTCGGCCTCGTCACCGAAGACCTGGCGCTCTCGGGCCTTTTCCAAGGCGCTGCGGACGCCGGCGGCTTGGGCCTCTTCCCCTTGGACGAAGAGCCTCCGGCGCCGCCCTTGCCCCCTTTCGAGATCCTCATCGTGGATGCCCGGGGCGTGAAGAACGCCGTGGCTTGCCTGCGGGCTTACCGCGCTCATCCCAGCTTCGCCACGACGCCCGCGCTCGTCGTGCGGGCCCGGGAGCAGGACGGGCCAGAGCTGCTTTCGGCCGGCGCGACGGATTGGCTGCCTGGGGCGCTGCGCTGGGAATCCCTCCATCACCGGCTGCAGGCCTTGCGCCGACACCGGGAGCTGCAGCGCAAGGGCAGGGCGGCCGAGCGCCTCGAGACGGTCCGGCAGATGGCCGGCACCCTTAAACATGAGATCAACAATCCCCTCGCCGTCATCTCGCTCCAGACGGAGCTGCTCCAGCGGAAGTTCCCCGAGGAGCCCAAGCTCGCCAAGATCTCCGAACAGGTGCAGCGCATCCAAGGCCTCCTCCAGGTGCTCCAGAAAATGCGCGAGACCACGGATGAGGAGTACCCGGGCGGGACGAACATCTTGAAGCTGTGAGGGCTCCTCAAGTCCGATCCATGGCTTGAAGAAATTGTCATAAAAGCTGTATATGAATGCTTTGCCATGTGATTTGTTAAAGTAAAGAAAGTTGAATCGCGCGAAGCCGCAAGGGAAGTTGGATGGCAGAGACGACCCATGCCATCGCCACTCCCTTCCCCGGGCACCACCGGCCTGTCCGGAGGATCCCCAGGCCCGAACTTCCTCATCATCGGCGCGGCGAAGGCCGCCACGACCTCGCTCTGTTCTCTGCTTGAACTGCACCCGCAGGCCGCCATGGTCCAGTCGAAGGAGCCCCATTTCTTTTCCTTCGACAAGCACTACCGCCTGGGCTGGGAGTCCTACCTCCGCCTGTACGACCACTGCAGGGGCGAGAAGGCCATCGGCGACGCGTCCACCTCCTATTCGAGGATCCGGCACCACCCTGAAACCCTCGCCCGCATCAAACGGCACCTGCCGGATCCCAAGATCATCTACATGGTCCGGCACCCGCTGGAGCGCATGGAGTCGGCCTACGCGGAACACATGCGGACGCCGGGCGGCCCCGCCTTCTCATCCATCAACGACGCCGTCCTGCGCCAGCCGATGATCGTGGATTCCAGCCGCTACTGGGAGGTCTTCGACGCGTACGGACGCGCCTTCGGGGAGCCGAATATCAAGGTCGTCTGGTTCGAGGAATACACGGCCCGGCCTGTCGCCATCTTCCAGGATGTGTGCCGGTTCCTCGGCATCGACGACACCTTCGCTCCGGATCTCCGCTTCCAGGAACGGAACTCGCGCGAAGCGTCCAACCTGGACCTTGAATGGCATCCCATCCTGAGGCGGCGGGTGATCGACGCGATCCGCGAGGACAATCTGCGCTTCCTCCGGCATTTCGGCCGGCCGGATAGCCACTGGGGCGGACTCCTCGCATAGCAAAGGACGGGGCCCGCTCGCGCGGGCCCCGTTCCCTGAA
>DATJFC010000254.1:0-5649 GCA_035495995.1 Holophagaceae bacterium | reverse complement strand
GTCCTTCTCAGCCTTCACGCGCCCGTCCACGAGCTGGATCTCGTCGGACGGCATGTGATCCGCGAAGGACTCGCGGCGCGGATGAAAGCCTGGCGCCAGGATTCGGGAGCCAGCGAGCTCGTCTACCTGGCCACCTGCCAGCGCGTGCTCTGGATGCTCTGGAACGGCGACCCGTCCAAGCTCAAAGGCGTCGAGTCCGCCCTCCGCTATGAAGGCGAAGCCGCCTGGCAGCACCTGCTGGGCCTGGCCGCGGGCCTGGAGAGCGCGAACCTGGGCGATCGCGAGATTCCCGACCAGATGAAGGAGGCCCTCGCCCAGGCCCGCGAGATCGGCGCGGCGGGTGAAGAGGCCCATGCGGCGCTGGAGGACGTGGTCCGCGAAGGCCAGCGGCTGCGCTCGCGGCTGGGGATGGCGGACGGCAGCGTGAGCGTGGCCACGGCTGCGCTGCGCCACCTGTCGGAGGCCTTGCCCGCCGGGGCCTCCGTCGTCGTCGTCGGCATGGGCCCCATGAGCCTGTACCTCGCCGAGCGCCTGCCGGAGCGCGGCTTCAAGGTGAGCCTCGCCAACCGCACCCAGGCCCGCGCGGATGAATTCGCCGAAGAGCTGGGCCTCGAGACGGTGCCCCTGGCCCGCCTCCAGCGCGATCCGGAGGGTTTCGACGCCCTCGTGACGGCCACCGGCTCGCCCCGGCCCCTGTTCACGCTGGAAGCCTGGGGCGGTCTTCCCAAGCGGCCCTCGCTGCGCATCCTCGACCTCGCTCTGCCCGCGGACTCCGAGCCCGGCCTGGAGCAGCTGCCCTGGGTGCACCGCGTGGATCTCAGCGTCTTCCTCGCGGAGACGGCCTCCGCGCGGGCCCAGCGGGCCGAAGCCGCCGTGCGGGCCGAGCCCATCCTGGCGGGCGCCGCCGAGCGCCTGCGCCGCCGCGCGCTCATGCGCGCGAAGAAGCGGGAGCTGCGCGAGTCGCAGGACCGCCTCAACGGCTCCTGGGACGCGCTGGAGCGCGAAGCCCTCGGCGGCAAGCTCTCCAACCTTTCCGATGAGCAGAAGGCCGTGATCCGCGAGCTGCTCCAGCGGGGCCGCACCCTCGCCCATCGCGCCCTCATCCAGGGCGGGCGGCCGGAGGAGCACCTCGCCAATGTGGCCGAGATCCTCCAGCTGGGGGCGTCTTGAAGCAGGTGACCGTCGCCACGCGGGGTTCGGAGCTGGCGAAGGCCCAGGCGGCGCCCCTCGTGGACCACCTGCGCGGGAAGGGCTACGAGATCAGCTGGCGCCTCTTCACCACCAGCGGGGACAAGTGGCTCGAAGGCCCGCTGGACAAGGCCGGGGGCACGGGATTCTTCACGAAGGAGCTGGAAGCCGCGCTGCTCGCGGGCGAAGCGGACCTGCTCATCCACAGCCTCAAGGATGTGGCGCTGGACCGCCCGGAGGGCGTCGTCACGGCCTGCATCCCCGAACGGGAGGACCCCTCCGACTGGCTGCTGCTGCGGCCGGACGCCCCCCGGGAAGCCGTCATCGGCACCAGCGCCGTGCGCCGCGAGCGGCTGTTGAAGGCGGCCATGCCGGAGTTCTCCTTCACCTGGATCCGCGGCAATGTGCCCACCCGCGTGCAGCGCGTGAAGGAGGGCCATCTGCGCGACGCGCCGCTGCATGGCGCGGTGCTGGCGGGCGCGGGGCTGCGCCGCCTGGAGCTCGACCTGTCGGGGCTGCTCTTCCGGCCGCTGAGGTTCGACCAGCTCCTCCCCGCGCCGGGGCAGGGGGCGCTGCTGGCGGAGACCCGCGAGGACCGGCCCGACCTGGTGGAGGCCTTCGCGGATCTCAACCACGGCCCGACGGTGCAGTCCGTGTGGCTTGAACGGCGGGTCCTGCGCGGGATCGGCGGCGGCTGCCAGCAGCCCCTGGGCGCCCACGCGGAGCCCCTTGAAGGGGGCGGCTTCCGCCTCCGGGCGGCCTACGCGGGCGGGGACCGCATCCGCAGGGCTCTCGCCGAGGGCGACGATCCTGCCATGCTGGTGGACGCAGTGCTCCGCCAGCTGGAGGTTCCATGCGCCTAGCCATCTCACGGCCCGAGCACCATCCTCTCGCCCAAGCGGTGCGGGAGGCGGGTTGGCAACCCGTGCCCTATTTCCCGACGCACATCCAGACCACGGGCAATCCGCCGCCGGTCCGCGTGAACCGGTCCACCGCCGTGCTGATCCTCAGCCCCGCGGGGGCCGAGGCGGCCGCCTGGTGGCTCCCGGAGGGCACGACCGTGCTCGCCACCGGGGATGGCACCGCCGCCGCGCTGGACCGGCCCGGCCTCGAGGTCGTCGCTCCGGAACAGCCCAAAGCCGAAGCGCTCTGGGACCTGCTGCAGAAGCGCTACCCCGACGGCGGCGAATTCCTCCTCGTGCGCGGGCACCGCTCGCGGGAGGCGCTGGAAAAGCTCTCCAACGGGTCGAAGTGGGAGATCCACACCTGGATCACCCACGCCGAGGTCGTGTCCAACCCCGTGCCGCCCCTGCCGCCGGTGGACGCCGTGCTGGCCCTCAGCCCCGTGCAGGCCCTGGCCCTCCTTGAAGTCGATGGCGGCGTGAAGCGCTTCGCCTGGGGCGAAAGCGCCGAGAAGGTCTTCGCCGAAGCCGGCCTGCCCGCGGACGCGGTCTGCGAGCCCAAAGCCGAAGCCCTGCGCGCGATGCTGGAGTCGCGCCGCTCCTGATTCCTGAAGGTCCCATTCAATGCTGATCCGCTCCCGCCGCCTCCGCGCCACCCAGGCCCTGCGCGACCTCGTCGCCGAGACCGACTTGAGGCCCCGCCACTTCGTGCAGCCTTACTTCGTGCAGCCCGCGGAAGGCGTCTCGCCCATCGAGAGCCTGCCGGGCATCGCGCGCACGGGACCCGAAGCCACCTGCCGCCAGGTGGAGGCGGATCTCAAGCGGGGCCTGAGGAGCGTCCTCCTCTTCGGCATCCCCGAAGCCAAGGACCCCGACGCCCATCGCGCCCACGACCCCGAAGGCATCGTGCCGAAGGCCGTCGCGGAGCTGAAGCGGCGTTTCGGCCAGGACCTCGTCGTGATGACCGATGTCTGCCTCTGCTCCTACACGGATCACGGCCACTGCGGCCTCGTGAGGGACGGCGGCGTGGTGAATGACGAGAGCGTGGCCCTGCTCGCGGAGATGGCCCTCGTCCACGCCCGCGCGGGCGCGGACCTCGTCGCGCCCAGCGACATGATGGATGGCCGCGTGGCCGCGATGCGCGTGCGCATGGACGAGGAGGGCTTCCAGAACACCGGCATCCTCGCCTACGCCATCAAGCACGCGGGCGCCTACTACGGGCCCTTCCGCGACGCTGCCGATAGCAGCCCGAAATTCGGGGACCGGCGCACCTACCAGATGGACCCGCGCAATGCCCGTGAAGGCCTGCGGGACGCGCTGCTGGACCTCGAAGAGGGGGCCGACGCCCTCATGGTGAAACCCGCGCTGCCCAACCTCGACCTCGTCTGGCGCCTGCGCGAGGCCTGCCACGCGCCCGTCTTCGCCTACCACGTGTCCAGCGAGTTCTCCTCCGTGAAGGCCGCCGCCGAGCGCGGCTGGGTGGACGGCGACGCGCTCATGCTGCAGCACCTCCTCGCCATCCGCCGCGCCGGCGCCGACGCCGTCGTCACCTACGCCGCCCGCGAAGCGCTGGCTAAGGGTTGGATATGAACCGCATGACGCCAAGGCGCGAAGACGCCAAGGCGCGGGGTGCTCAGGACTCCAATCGCGCCTTTGCGGCTCCGCGGCTTCGCGTTGAGCTTTTTGAGACGACATGACCAACGACCAATACTTCCAAGAAGCCCTGACCCACTTCCCCGGCGGGGTGTCCTCGCCGGTGCGGGCCTTCCGCGCCGTGGGCGGGACGCCGAAGTTCTTCCGGTCCGCTGAGGGCGCCTGGTTCGAGGACGAGGACGGCGCGCGCTTCCTCGACCTCTGCATGAGCTGGGGGCCGCTCATCCTCGGCCACGCGCACCCGGACATCCTCGCGGCGGTGCAGGAGGCCATGCGCGAAGGCCTTACCTTCGGCGCGCCGTCGCGGCGGGAGCTGGCGCTCGCCCGGCGCATCAAGGAGATGGCGCCCTTCATCGAGAAGATGCGCTTCGTGTCATCCGGAACCGAGGCCGTCATGTCCGCCATCCGCGCGGCGCGGGGCTTCACGGGCCGCAGCCACCTCCTCAAGTTCGAAGGCTGCTTCCACGGCCACGCGGACGCGCTGCTCGTGAAGGCCGGCAGCGGCCTCGCCACCTTCGGCGAGCCCACCAGCGCGGGCGTGCCCGACATGGTGGCGAGCCTCACCCAGGTGGTGCCGCTGGACGACCTCGAAGCCCTCGAGCGCGTCTTCCTCATGTACGGCGACGAGCTGGCCTGCGCCATCATCGAGCCCATCCCCGCCAACAACGGGCTCCTGCTGCAGGACCTCTCCTTCCTGAAGCGGCTGCGGGAGCTCTGCACCAAACACAAAGCGCTGCTCATCTTCGACGAAGTCATCAGCGGCTTCCGCGTGGGTCCCGGCGGCGCGGCGGAACTCTACGGCATCACGCCGGATCTCGTCACCTACGGCAAGATCATCGGCGGCGGCATGCCCGTGGGCCTCTACGGCGGCCGCAAGGATGTGATGGGCGTTGTCTCGCCGGACGGTCCCGTCTACCAGGCGGGCACGCTGAGCGGCAACCCCGTCGCCATGGCCGCGGGCCTCGCGACGCTGGAACGGCTCACGCCCGCGCTCTACGCGGACCTGACCCACAAGGGCGCCCAGTGGGCGAAGGTCTTCGAGCGCATCCCCGGCCTCCACTGCCCCCACGCGGGCAGCCTGCTCTGGCCCTTGTTCCAGCCCGGCGTGAAGCGGGCCGACCGCGTGGAGAGCGGCGCCATCGCCCAGTTCAACAAGCTCCACAAGCTCATGCTGGACCACGGCGTCTACCTCGCCCCCAGTGGCTACGAAGTGGGCTTCCTCAGCGCCGCCCACGGCGACGCCGAGCTGGCGAAGTTCGAAGCGGTTGTGGATGAAGTGGCGAAGGAATTTTAATGTATCCACCGATTCCAGCGATTTCAGCGAGTCGAATGCCAACGCACTCAATCGGTGGAATCGCCGGAATCGGTGGATTGCTTTTTAGTGTTTTGAGGTTCTGATGCAGCCACTCCTCCGCGTCCTCAATGGCGAGACGCTCGACAGGCCGCCCGTGTGGTTCATGCGGCAGGCAGGGCGCTTCCTGCCGGAGTACCGCGCGCTGCGGAAGGACACGACCTTCGAACAGCTCCTCTATGACGCGGATCTCAGCGCGGAGGTGACGCTCCAGCCCATCCGCCGCTTCCCGCAGCTGGACGGCGCCATCATCTTCAGCGACATCCTCGTGATCCTGCAGGCGCTGGGCTGCGGCGTGACCATCCCCGAAGGCGGGCCGCGGCTGGCGAAGACCCTGGACCAGATCGACCCCTCGACCCCTCTCGACGAGTCCGTCTTCGAGCCCGTGCAGGCCGCGATCCGGAAAGTGAAGGCGCAGCTGCCGCCCCATGTGGCCATGCTCGGTTTCGCGGGCGCGCCCTGGACGCTGCTGGCCTACGGCCTGGAAGGGAAGGGGAGCAAGACCTGGGGCCGCGCCAAGGCCTTCCTCCACCAGGAGCCCGTCAAAGCCCAGGC
>DATJFC010000253.1:0-3627 GCA_035495995.1 Holophagaceae bacterium | reverse complement strand
AGCTTGGAGAGGTTGGCGAAGCCCGTGGCGTTCTTGGCGAGCAGCACGAGGTGGTAGCCCGCGTCGCGGGACCCGGAGGGGTCCACGCAGTCCTCCATGCCTTCTTCGCCGCTGAGGTTCTTGGCCTCCAGCTTGCGGTCGAAGCGCGTGCGCGGGGCCACATAGACCTCGCTGCCGAGGATGGGCTTCACCGCCCAGTTGCCGTCCTTGTCCGCCGTCTTCTCGCAGGCGTCGAAGAGCTTCATCATCCCGAACATGTTGCCGTGGTCCGTGACGGCCACGGCGGGCATGCCCGTGTCCTTGGCCTTCTTGACGAGGTCCGGGATCCGCGTGAGGCCGTCCAGCAGGCTGTGCTCGGTGTGCGTGTGGAGATGGACGAACGACATGCGCTATTGTCCCGCTGAAATCCGGTGAAGGGGTAAGTGCCCTGGATCGGCCGAAAGTGCTGCGCGGATGCAGCTCAGTCCGCGCTTCCGTCAATCCTTCGGGTCGGGGGTCTCGACGACGCCGTCGACCTGGTACTCGTCCTTCTCGTCCCCGTCATCCTCATCCGGTTCGGGCGCCTTGGTCCCGCCGGACTGCTCCTGGCCCTTCCCCTGGTCCTTGGCCTTGCGCTCCGCCGCGTTGCGCTGCATCTGCTCGCGGAAGGCCTTCATGCGCGCCGCCTGGGCCTTGGCCATGGCCTCCTGGGTGCGGCCCATGGCCAGCTGGGTTTCCACGGGCAGGGCGAGGCTGAGGTCCCACTGATCCAGGTTGAACCGGATGCTCAGGCCCACGGGCGGGCAGTCCGGCGCTTCTGGGATGGGCGGCAGGCCCTGGGCCAGGTCCTTGGCGAGCATGCCGTCCATGGATTTCATCGAGGCCGCCTGCTGCTGGAAGATGGCCCCGGTGTTCAGGAACGCGAAGAAGGTGCCTTCGTTCGGAAGCATGCCGGCCGCGCGGCGGATGCCGTCGTCGTCGGCAAGGCTGCCGCCCGCGCCCAGGGTGCCGAGCTGGTTCGCGGCGTCCGCGCCGCCGAGGGCGGCCTCCACGGTCTGCCCGTCGAGCGCGAGGTAGGTGCTGCGGGTCTGGTCCTTCGCCAGGCTGGCCTGCGCTTCAGCGTCCAGGCCCGACCAGGCGGGATTGGGCGCGGGCACGGCGCCGAATTGGCGGCGCCCGTTGAGGTCCCTCGACTCGAAATGGACCGGCTGGGGGAGGTCCTTCGTCTTGCAGGCCTCGGCGAGGGCCTGCACTTCCGCCTTGAGGTCGTCTTCATAGGCGCGGCTGTCATCCACGCGGAGCTGCATCCGCATGCCGACGGGCCCGAGGCCGGGGAGGACCATGGCCAGGCCCTGGACATGGGCGCCCTCCCGCTTCATGGCCGAATCGAGCGTGGCGAGGCTGTCATCCGTGACGCCCTGCGCGGACAGGCTCGCGCGCAGGCCGCTCATGCTCATGTCCACCAGGCCTTCCATCCAGACCCGCGGGATCGCCCCGCCGGCCGCGACGGTGTAGGCGCTCTTGGGAAGCTTGGAAAGCCCGAAGTCCGACGCGAGGGGCAGGTCCCGTCCGATGGCCATCCACGCGCCCGCGGGGTTGAGCCGGGCGCGGACGGAGGCGGAGAGGTTGCCGTTCTCATCCAGATGCCCGCGGAAGGCGAGCAGGGAGAGCTCCGCTTCGGCCTTCTCCATGAACGCGTCGGCCTGGGCGGCGTCCGCCTTCCCTCCGGTGGCGCCGCTGGAGGCCTTCTTGAAGGTGCTGAACATGGCCCAGAGGCCCTTGGGCGTGAGGGCGCCGTAGGCCTCTTCGCCCTCCATCCAGCCGCCGATGGACCCCAGGCTGTTCCGGAGCGGCGGCGCCGCGGCCATGCGCTTGAGCTGCGATCCGGCGGTGGCGTCCGCCAGGAGGACCCAGCCGTCCCTCAGCGCCGCGGCGTAGGTCCTTCCTCCCGATTTGTATTCGAAGAAGCCCTTCTCCTTCGGAGTCGCTTTGAGGCGGGCGAGGAAAGCCGCGCAGTCCGGCGGAGACAGGTAGAGCGCCTCCCGCTGGCCCCCGGCCCCGCCAGAAGCCGTGTCTTCCAGGTAGACGATGGCCATGCCCTGGCGGCCCGCGGGCAGCTGCGGAAGGCCGAAGGCCTTCTGGGCTTCGGTGAGCGGATCATCCCCCTTCGTTCCGGACCGCTGCATGAGCCCTTGGAGCTTCACCTGGCTCAGGACGGGGTCCCGGAAGAGGAGGAAGCCGAGCGTCTTCTCAGGCAGCACATCCAACGCGGGTTTCGCCCCTTGGGCGGCCATCGCGGAGGCGGCGAGCGGGAGCAGGAAGCGGAAGAAAGAGCGCATGGGGCATCCAAGGACGGATCTTGAGTGTAGAGGTTCCACGCGGCATGAAGAAGGGCGCCTCGCGGCGCCCTTCTTCATGGATCAGGACCTGCTACTGCGCTTGCGGGTAGGCGATGCGCAGGTTCTCAGGGCCGAAGAGCTCGACGGCCGGGAACGAGTTGGAGACCGGGACGCCGATCGGATAGGGAGCGGCGCCATCCGTGATCAGACCCGTCACGAGCCAGCGGGCCATCTGGGTCTGCGCGGCGGGCGTGTTGGCCGAGCCGTCCAGCAGCATGCCGTGGGTGGCGGCGGAAGCCGTCGTGCCGAACTGGTACATGCCCTGCTTGGGCGTCGTCGCAGCGCCCGAAGCCGGCGCCACGGCCGCTTTGAAGCTGGCGTAGCTGTTGCCGAACATGAAGGGCAGGGCCGGCGTGATCTGGCCTTGGTTCAGCACCTGGGTGAAGCCGCCGCTCAGGTCGGCGCCGAATTGCGGCGTGCGGCCGCCGAGCGCGTTGCCCCAGTAGTTGCCGTTGCTGTTCGGGATCACGAGATCACCCACCGCTTCCTGGACCGCGATGCGGTTGGTGAACCGGACCACCGGGCCAGGCAGCGGAGTCAGCACGCTGGCAGGATCCGCGGAGTCCGCCACGCTCTGGGCGAGCACGAAGAACTCGTTGTAGGCGGGGCTGCCCGTCGGAACGCCCGCGGCGGAGAGGCCAGCATCCACGGCGCTCTTGAAGGCGGGGCTGTCATGGAGGACGAAGGCCAGGCGCGCGCCGGGGACGCTGAGGAAGCCCGGCATGTTGGAGCCGCCCGTGGCGCCCGCGTTGCCCGCGAGGAAGACCGTGCCGACGATGCTGCCGAGGCTCTGGCCCACGAACTTGTGGGTGGTCAGGCCTGTGTTGAGGCTGGCCTGCGCCGAGTAGGGGAAGGCGGCGGCGCTGGCGGTGGCGGAAGCGAGCTGGGCCGTCAGGCTGGTGGGATCGGCGGAGGGCTCGTTGAGGACGCGCTCCAGGCGCCAGAGGTTGAAGGCGCTGTCATAGATGTTGGCGCGGGCCGTGAGGGAGGAGGGCAGCATGAAGAAGTTGCTGGCCCACTCGGCCTGCGGGCGGCCATTGCCCATGCCCTTCCCCGCGCCCAGGGCGGGCGTGGTGAGGCTGCCCGCCACGCCGCCGTCGTAGCCGTGGACGGCCTGGTCGATGGCGATGACGGCATAGCCCGCCTGGCAGGCGGCGCTGGCGAGACCGAGGGCGTCTTCCTTGCTGCGGCTGATGCCGTGCTGGAAGATCATCACCGGCCAGGTGGTGGCCGAGGCGGTGGCCGGGAC
>DATJFC010000252.1:0-3137 GCA_035495995.1 Holophagaceae bacterium | reverse complement strand
CGTCGCCGGCCTCAGCCTGGCGGCGATCCGGTGGCACCTGATCGGATAGAGGAAGCGACTGCTCACCGCGGAGACGCAGAGGGCGCTGAGAAAAGCTCAATGCGAGTCCTGAAATGGACTGTTTTCTCCGCGTCCTTCGCGCCTCTGCGGTGAATGTTTTTCTAGCTTTCCCGAATCAAGCCGAGGAACGCGTCGCCGTACTGCACGAGCTTCTTCGGCCCCACGCCGCTGATGGCCATGAGCTCCGCGTCGCTCTGGGGCTTAAAGCGGACCATCTGCTGGAGGGTCGCGTCGCTGAAGACGACATAGGCGGGGATGTCTTTCTCATCCGCGAGCCGCTTGCGCAAGGACTTCAGGGAGAGGAAGAGGGCCTCATCACCTTCGGCGGCAGGCTCGGAAGACAGGGCGGCCGCCTTGGACCTCGTCTTCGCGACCTTCGGCGCGAGGGCGAGGAGGTCCTTGCCCGTGCAGATGTCGCAGGAGGAGCCGCAGGGGGCGATGCGCTCGCCCAGATAGGCGGCGAGGGCCTGGTGGCGGCAGAGCCCGTTCTCCGCGAACCGGAACATCTCGCGCACCTGCCGGTTCTGGGCCGCGGCCAGGGCGGGCTCGAGGCCGTCCGTGAAGCGCTCCAGCGAAAGCACGTCGGCCCAGGAGTAGAAGAGGATGCAATCGCTGTCGGCGCCGTCGCGTCCCGCGCGGCCGATCTCCTGGTAGTAGCCTTCCATGGATTTCGGCATGTCGCGGTGGATGACGAAGCGGATGTTGCTTTTGTCGATGCCCATGCCGAAGGCGATGGTGGCGGCGATGACCTCGACATCGTCGCGCTTGAACGCCTCCTGCGCGCGGTCCCGGGCCGCCGCATCGAGCCCCGCGTGATAGGCCGCCGCGCGGACGCCCTTGGAGGACAGGAAGTCCGCCGTGGCCTCCGCCGATTTGCGGGACAGGCAGTAGACGATGCCGCTCTGCCCCTGCCGGGCGCGCACGAGGCGGAGGATGTGGTCGCGGACCCCGTCGCCTCCTCCTTTTTTGACGGCGTGCAGCTTGAGGTTGGGCCGGAAGAAGGAGCCCTGGAAGCGCGCGGGCGTCTTCATGCCCAGCTGCGCGATGATGTCGTCCTGCACTTCGCGGGTGGCCGTCGCCGTGAGCGCCAGCACGGGCACGCCGCGGAAGCGGTCCTTGAGCGCGGCGAGGTTGCGGTAGGCGGGGCGGAAATCATGGCCCCATTGGCTGATGCAGTGGGCCTCGTCCACCGCGATGAGACGCAGGTCCACGCCCTCCAGCAGCGAGGCGATGTAGGCATCCAGCCCCTCCGGCGCGGCGTAGACCAGCTCGTAGTCGCCGCGCTTCAAGGCGAGGATGCGCTCGCGGCGGGTGTCGGCGTCGAGGCTCGAATTGAGGAAGGTGGCCTTCACGCCCGCGTCCGTGAGCGCGTCCACCTGGTCCTTCATGAGCGCGATGAGCGGCGAGATGACGAGGGTCGTGCCGCCGAGCAGCCGCGCGGGCAGCTGGTAGGTGAGGGACTTGCCCGCGCCCGTGGGCATGACGCCCAGGCAGTCGCGGCCCGCGAGCACGGCGCGGATGATGTCCTCCTGGCCGGGGCGGAATGCGTCGAAGCCGAAGGTGGCCTTGAGGCGCTCGCGCAGATCGGGCGCGGCGAGCGCTTTGAGCGCCGCCAGCACCGGCGGAGTGAAGCGCGCGGGCTCTGCGCGATAGAGCGACCGGAGCGCGTCCAGGCGGGCGCCGCGCGCCTCCAGAGGCAGCGCCCGCAGTTCGTCGAGCTCGCGCTCCAGGTCCATCAGCAGCCGCACTCCAGCAGCGGTCCCGCGTCGGCCCAGAAGACGAGCCAGTCCGCGGCGGCCACGCGGAGCGTGCGCGGACCGGTGGACTCGACGGCCCAGCCCTTGGCGGAGAGCGCGCGGGCGAGGATCTCCGCGGGCTCGCGCACCTCCAGGCTCAGCTGGCCTTTCTCCAGGCCCAGGAAGGCGACCCGGCGGCGCGCGGCCTCGGCGCGGCAGAGAGCTTCGGCGTCGGTCACGCGGGCCGTTCGGTCATCACCTTGTCGATGAGACCGTAGTCGAGGGCCTCCTGGGCGCTCATGAAGTAGTCGCGGTCCACATCCTTGGCCACCTTGGCGAGCTTCTGGCCGGAGTGCTTGGCGAGGATCTCGTTGAGCATGTCCTTCATGCGCTGGATCTCCTTGTAGGCGATCTCGATCTCCGTCGCCTGGCCCCGCGCGCCGCCCGAGGGCTGGTGGATCATGATGCGGCTGTTGGGCAGCGAGAAGCGCTTGCCCTTGGTGCCCGCGGTCATGAGCAGGGCGCCCATGCTGGCCGCCTGGCCGATGCAGTAGGTGACGATGTCGTTCTTCACGAACTGCATCGTGTCGTAGATGGCGAGCCCCGCCGTCACGCTGCCGCCGGGGCTGTTGATGTAGAGGTCGATGTCGCGGTCGGGGTCTTCCTTCTCCAGGAACAGCAACTGCGCGATAATCAATGACGCGACCTCGTCGCCGATCGGCGTGGTCAGGAAAATGATGCGGTCGCGCAGCAGGCGCGAGAATATGTCATACCCGCGCTCACCGCGCGGGGTATCTTCGACTACGTAAGGGACTAATGGCATGGAAGTGTCCTTTGTGTGGGGCCTACGCGGTTAAGCTGGCGCTCCTAGGCCGGTGCTCCGGCCACGGCTTCGGCGTCCGCTGCGGCTTCGGTGGCCTCGCTCTCGGCTCCCGCAGCGGGCTGCGTGGCATTAGCGGACTCGTCGGCCGGCTCCGTCTCCGCATCGTCTGAGCGTGCCGGGAATTCAGCCGCCACGCGGCGAGCCAATGCCGAGTTCTCGTATAGCCAGTCTACAGCCTTGCGTTGCAGGATGGAAGCGCGCACCGCGTTGACGTCCAGTTGCTCCACAAGCTGTTCCACAGGTTGCTGCACCGCCTCGGCCATGCGCAGGTAATACTCTTCGATTTCTTCGTTGCTGACCGGCAGGTTGGCGCGCTGCGCGATCTCGTCCAGCACCAGTTCGCGCTTCAATTCGGCTTCGATCTCAGTGCGCACAGCCGCCTCGAACTCTTCTTGCGTCTGGCCCACTTCCGACAGGTACTGCTCCATCGTAGTGTCGCGATGTTCCAGTTCATGCTC
>DATJFC010000251.1:0-9149 GCA_035495995.1 Holophagaceae bacterium | reverse complement strand
GCCGCCGCGATGCAAGCCGCGCGTCCGCCCCAATCGAAACCGCCCAGCAACGCGGAGGGCAGGCCGAGGGCGTCCAGGAACGCGAGGAGGTCCTGGGCCAGGGCGGCCTGCTGCCCCGAGCGCGGAGTCTCCGCCCGCCGGAATCGCGTGGCGCCGAACCCGCGGAGAAAGGGCGCGAAGGTCCGGAAGCCCGACGCGGCGAGGCGCGCCGCCACGGCCTCGTAGGCGTCGATCCCGTAGGGGAAGCCGTGGAGGAGGACGACTGGCGCCCCGTCCTCCGGCCCCTGCTCCAGGTAGGCGATGTCGAGGGTCCCCGCCTCCACGCGCTTCAAGCTGGCATCACCGCTCACGGTCTTCCTCCGGCTGCGAGTTCCCGAAACCCCGCGCCACCGGGCCGCCAGAAAGCGTCCGGGCGAAGGCGTACACTGCTCCCATGTCCATGCGCACCATTCTCGCCTCCGACCTCGATCCCATCCAGACCAACGCCTGGCTTTGCGGGGGCGTGGCGCCGCGACCCATCGCCTTCGCAAGCACGGTGGACGCGGAAGGGCGCCGCAACCTCGCGCCCTTCTCCTTCTTCAACGCCTTCGGCTCCAACCCGCCCATGGTGGCCTTCGGACCCAACCGGCGCGGGCGCGACGGCACGGTGAAGCACACCTACCTGAACGCGGAAGCCACGCGCGAATTCGTCATCGCCACCGTGTCCTACGCCATGGTGCAGCAGATGAATGTCGCGAGCGCCGAATACGCTGCGGGCGTCGACGAGTTCATCAAGAGCGGCTTCACGCCAGAGCCCGCGCGCTTCGTGAAGCCCGCCCTGGTGGCGGAGAGCCCCTTCCAGATGGAGTGCAGGCTCCACCAGGTGATCGATCTCGGGGGCAAGCCCGGAAGCGGCATCCTACTCATCGGCGAGGTGCTCTGCTTCCACGCGAAGGAGGAAGTCCTCACGGACGGCCTGCCGGACCCCCGCAAGCTCGACCATGTGGGCCGCAACGGCGGCGCCTTCTACACCCGCGCCGCGGGTGACGCGCTCTTCCAAATCGCCAAACCCGCGGGCCAGCCCATCGGCTGGGACGTGCTGCCGGAGCTCATCAAACAGAGCCACCTCCTCACCGCCAACGACCTCGGACGCCTCGCCAATTCGGCGGCGCTGCCGGATCTCGACGCGATGGAGCGCCACACGGGCGATCCGTCGGCGCCGGAATCCATCGAGGAGGCCATCCACCTCGCGCTGCGCCGCGAGGATCTCGCAGAGGCCTGGAGGCTGGTGGGACTGAGGCTGAAAGCCTAGGTCGCTAACAAAACAATCAACTGTGATGAACGCTGATGCACGCTGATTTGGCTTTATCAGCGTTCATCACAGTTGAAAGCATTCGTTGTTTCTTTGCGTCCTTCGCGTCTTCGCGGTTAAACCTTCCCGTCCTTCTGATGCACCACCATCTGCGGGAAGGGGATCTCGATGCCCTTCTCCTTGAAGGTGTTGAAGACGCGGAGGCGCAGCTCGCGGGCCACTTCCCACTGCTTGCCGGGCGCGGTCCGCGTGAGGGTGCGGAGGGTGACGGCGCTGTCGCCGAGGGCCTGCACGCCCAGCACCTCGGTGGGCTCCGTCACGCGGTCGGGCCAGTCCTTCGCCAGCTCCGCGCCGATCAGCCGCAGCTCGGCCATGGCCTGGTCCACGTCCGCGTCGTAGCTCACGCCGATGTCCACGAGGGCCTTCGCGTAGGACTTGGACAGCACGACGACGCGCGTGATGGTGCCGTTGGGGATGAAGTGGGCGCGGCCCTCGCTGTCCCGCAGCACGGTGATGCGCAGCGTCATCTTCTCCACGGCGCCGGTGTGCGTGTCGTCCACGCTGATGATGTCGCCGACGCCGTACTGGTTCTCCATGAGCATGAAGAAGCCGGTGATCACGTCCTTCACGAGGGCCTGGCCGCCGAAGCCGATGGCGAGGCCCGCGATGCCCGCGCCCGCCAGCAGGGGGGCGATGTTGATGCCCAGCTCCTCCATGACCATGAGGAGGAAGAACACCACCACGAGCACCCAGGCGGCGTTCATGAGCACTTCGCCGAGGGTCTCGGCGCGGCGCTCGGCCTCGCTGGTCACGCTGTCGTTGCCGTCGTCCACCGCGCGGCGGATGATGCGCGTGACGAGCTTCACCGCCCACAGGAAGAGGACGCAGACGACGAGGACGGTGGCCAGGTGCTCAAGGATGGTCCAGCCGTGCTGGTCCATCCACAGCAGGAAGCGCCCGAGGTGCTGGGCGTCCTTCTCGACGGGATCGAGGAAGGCCGGGCCGGTCACTTCCAGCTGGCCCAGTAGTTGAGGTTCTCGACCAGGGCCGCGGCGGGCGTGGCCTTGAGGTACCGGGCCGTGTCCACCATGACGGCGACCTCGTCCGTGCGGTCCTTCTCGCGGCTCTTGGGGATGGCCTTGGGGTGGGGCCCGTGGTGGATGCCCGTGGGATGCCAGGTGACCATGCCCGCGCCGATGCCGTCGCGGCTGAAGAAATGGCCGTCCGAGTAGAAGAGCACTTCGTCGTAGTCGATGTTGCGGTGGAAGAAGGGCACGCGCATGGCGCCCTCCTCCTCCTCGAAGGGCCGCGGCAGGAAGGAGCAGATGACCGCGTTCTTCATGAGGAAGGTCGTGTGGACGCTGGGCGGCAGGTGGTAGCGGTGGCTCATCACCGGCCGGATGTCCTTCACATTGATGCGCCACACCGTGAGGTCGCCCTTCCAGCCGATGGCGTCCAGCGGATTGAACGGGTAGAACACCTTCGTGATCTGGTTCTCGCGCTTGATGTGGACGGCCCACTCGCGGCCGGCCCCTTCGTCGTAAGGCGGGATCTCCGGCGTGTCGATCATGGCGGGATCGAAGAGGGCGTTGGGGCCCAGCGCGCCGCGGTCGGGGATCGTCACCTCGCTGTGGGCCTCGATGAGCAGGTAGCGCTGCTCCCCGCCGGCGGGCAGGAAGCGGTAGGTGGTGCCGCGGGGGAGGACGAGGTAATCGCCCTTGGCGTAATCCAGGGCGCCGAAGTCCGTCTCCAGCCGCCCGCCGCCGGCGTGGATGTAGTAGACATCGTCGCCGTCCGTGTTGCGGTAGAAGAAGTCCATGGCCGAAGGCGCCACGAAGTGCATCGCCACGTCGTCGTTGTGGAGGAAGCAGACCGGCGCGAAGGCCGGGTCCTGGGAGCCGAACATGGAAGCCGTGATGGCCCCCGCCCGCTTCTCCATGACGCCCGCGTCGCCGGCGGCGGGCGGGGAGGGGAAGAGCTGGTTCAAGTCGTAGCTGTGGGGCTTGAGGGGCCCCTCGATGCGCGTCCAGTCCGTGGGCGGGTGGAGCCGGTAGAGGTGGCTCACCTTGCCGTAGAAGCCTTGGCGGCCGTGCTCCTCCTCGAAGGTGCCTTCGGGGAGGTTCACATGGGCCTGGCGCGCGTGCGTGCCCTTGCGCAGCGGGAAGAGGGGCGTCTCGTTGCTGATCTTCATGGGGAACCTCGCTTCAAGCGTCGCAGTCCGGCCGCGTGATCCGCGTCACTCCGCCATGAACGGGTAGCGGTAGTCGGTGGGCGGCACGAAGGTCTCCTTGATGGCCCGGGGGCTGATCCAGCGCAGGAGGTTGAGGATGGAGCCCGCCTTGTCGTTGGTGCCGCTCGCCCGCGCCCCGCCGAAGGGCTGCTGGCCCACCACCGCGCCCGTGGGCTTGTCGTTGATGTAGAAGTTGCCGGCGGCGTAGCGCAGCGCCTCGAAGGCCTGCTGCACCGCGTAGCGGTCCTGGGCGAAGACCGCGCCCGTGAGCGCGTAGGGGCTCGTGCGGTCCACGGTATGGAGGATCTCCGTCCACTTGGTCTCGTCGTAGACATGGAGCGAGAGCACGGGGCCGAAGAGCTCCTCGCACATGGTCTGGTAGCCGGGATTCAGGGCCTCGATGATGGTGGGCCGCACGAAGTAGCCTTCGCTGTCATCACACTGCCCTCCGGCAATGACCTTGGCGTCGCTGGAGGCCTTGGCGGCCTCGATGGCGCCCTTCTGGGTGTCGAAGCTGGCCTTGTCGATGACGGCGCCCATGAAGTTCCGGAAGTCCGCCACATCGCCCATGGTGAGGCCGTCCACCTGGGCGATGAGGGCGTCCTTGATCTTCGGCCAGAGGTTGCTGGGGATGTAGGCGCGGCTGGCGGCGGAGCACTTCTGCCCCTGGTACTCGAAGGCGCCCCGCACGAGGGCCGTCACCAGCGCGTCCGGGTCGGCGGAGGGGTGCGCGAGGATGAAGTCCTTGCCGCCGGTCTCGCCCACGAGGCGGGGATAGCTCTTGTACTTGTCGATGTTGTTGCCGATGGTGCGCCACATGCCGTGGAAGACGCCCGTGGAGCCCGTGAAGTGGATGCCCGCGAGATGGCTGTCGGCGAGGACCGGATCGCCCACGGCGCGGCCCGAGCCGTAGACGAGGTTGATGACGCCGTCCGGAAGGCCCGCGGCCTTGAGGATGCGCATGATGAAGTGCGCGCTGTAGACGGCCGTGGAGGCGGGCTTCCACACCACCGTGTTGCCGCAGAGGGCGGGGGCGGTGGGCAGGTTGCCGGCGATGCTCGTGAAGTTGAAGGGCGTCACGGCGAACACGAAGCCGTCCAGGGCCCGGTGCTCCATGCGGTTCCACATGCCGGGGCCGCTCATGGGCTGCTCGCGCATGAGCTGCTCGTAGTAATGCGCGTTGAAGCGGAAGAAGTCGATGAGCTCGGCCGCGCTGTCGATCTCCGCCTGGTGGCAGGTCTTGCTCTGGCCCAGCATGGTGGCGGCGTTCAAGGCGTCCCGGTAGGGTCCCGCCAGCAGGTCGGCGGCCTTGAGGAAGACCGCGACGCGGGCCTCCCAGGGCAGTTCCGACCAGGCCTTGCGGGCGTGCATGGCGGCATGGATGGCCTGCTTCACCTCGGGCTCGCCGCCCTGGTGGAAGTCCGCCAGCACATGGCGGTGGGCATGGGGCATGACGGCCTGGGCCAGCTTGCCCGTGTGGACCTCGAGCCCGTTGATGACGCAAGGGATCTCGAGCTTCTGCTCGGAAAGCACCTTCAGCATGGAGCTCAGGCTGGCGCGCTCGGGCGACCCGGGCGCATAGCCCTTCACCGGCTCGTTGACGGGCGTGGGGACTTTGTAGATGCCGAGGGACATGAGGGCTCCAGGACCTTTCATTCTAGGCTGGGGACCGGAGGCTGGGGGCTGGAGGAAAAGCCGGAAGCCCCCGGTCCCATCCTCCCTCCGCTCCGCTTCGGTCGCAGGGTGAAGACGAGGGATGAAAAAGGGCCACCCCGAAGGATGGCCCTGGCTCGCGAGGCTGGGAAGAACCTACATCTGGTCCTTGAGGCCCTTGGCGACCTTGAATACCACTTTGCGGCCGGCGGGGATGGCGATGCTCTCGCCGGTCTTGGGATTGCGCCCCATCTTGGCCTTGGTGGCGCGGACCTCGAAGGTGCCGAGGCCGAAGAGGTTCACGCGCTCCTCCGCGAGCAGCGTCTCGACCACGTGGTCGCGCAGGTCGTCCAGGATCGCCTTCGCGCGGGCCTTGGACAGGTCGTGGCGGTCGGCGAGGCGGGCGGCCAGCTCGGTGAGGCCGATGGTGGCGGGCTTGGTCATCTTGGCCATGTCAACACTCCTGGATTGCTTGATGCGCCTATGGGCGCCAACGATTCAACATGCCTCAAAAGGCGAGGAAACACCAGGCCGGAGGCCTGGACAGCAGGCGCGCCCCTCGCGGGGCGCGCTTCTCATCATGGATGCGGTGCTACTCGGCCTTGCCTTCGGCGGCCACTTCGAGCTTCACGTCGGAGGCGACGCCGCTGTAGAGCTTCACATGGACGGTGTAGACGCCCAGGTCCTTGATGTGGGGGAGGCTGATGGCCTGCTTGTCCACGGTGAAGCCCTTCTGGCGGAGCAGGTCGGCCACTTCGGCGTTGGTGACGGAACCGAAGAGGTGGCCGTTGTCGCCCACCTTCTTGGTGGTCTTGAGCGTGAGCTCGTCCAGGCGCGCCTTGAGCTCGAGCGCCTCGGCATGCTCCTTGGCGCGGAGCTTCTGCACGCGCTCCTTCTCCAGCTCGATCTGGCGCTTGTTGCCCATGGTGACGGGCAGGGCCAGCTTCTTGGGGAGGAGGAAGTTGCGGGCATAGCCGTCCTTGACCGTGACGACGTCGCCGCGGCTGCCCAGGTTGATGACGTTCTCGACGAGGAGGATCTCCATCGGGATTCCTTTCCAGGTTGGGATCCGGCCAGCGGGAATCGCGTTCCCCGGTCTGGTTAGGCGGCGCCGATCAAAAGAGGCCGCCAGGGCGAGTGCCTTGTCCCCAGGTGGGTTAGGCCGGAACAGAAGCCCTAGTATATCCTGCTTTTGCCATCCAATCCAACGCCAGAAACCCGGAGCGAGCCATGAGCGGATCCGACAAGCGCGACAGCCGGCGCGTCATCCTCAAGGGCCCTGCCGTCGTGCGCTTCCAGGCCGCCGGCCGGCTCTTCGACCGGATCCCGATGGCGAACCTGAGCCACGGCGGGTGCCTCGCCATGGTGCCTTTTGAGGACGCCGGGGCCCTCTGCATCGACGCCCCGGTGCGCGAGCTGATGATCACCTACCCCGGCATGCCCGCGAACCCCATCGTCGCCCGAGTCGCCTGGACCATGGCTCACGCCGAGGGGGACCAGGTCGCGGTCGGCCTCCAGTTCCAGGAGATGACGAGCGACACCCGGATCGCCCTGGTGGCCTTGGTGGACGCGGTCGTGCTTCAGCAGCCGCGCTAGCGGCGCAAGCGGTCCCAGGCTTCGATGAAGACCCCGAAGGGCGGGTCGGCCTCGGCCTTCGCCTCCAGCACCGCGCGGAAGGAGGCCTCCTCCTTGGCGCGCGCCTCCGGCGTGACGAAGCCCGCGAGGGTCATGGCCCGGAGCCAGAGCAGGTAGGTCGTGCAGGCGTCGAAGAGGTTGTAGCGGACGATGCCCGCGATATCCCCCGCGACCCACAGGTCCACGACGCTGGAGCCGTCCGTGCCCAGCTTGCCGGGGATGCCGCAGGCGGTGGCCAGCTCGTGCAGCCGCGCGGAGGTCTTGCCGAAGCCCGTGAGCGCTTCGCGCAGGTCCACATGCTGGTTGCCGAAGCGGTTGAAGAAGTCGGGGCCGGCATCCCAGGGCTTCACGTGCTCGCCCGGGCGCCCGAGGCCCGGGATGCTGAGGCCATGGACCATGGCCCGCTGCACGAGGATGGGCAGGTCGGCCTCCTTCGAATTGAAGCCCACCAGCTGCGGATGCTTGTCCGTGAGGAAGAGGAGGAAGCGCTGGAGGATCTGGGCCTCGTCCATGGCTTCGGGTTTGTCCGGGAGCGCGAAGAGGCGCAGCTTCACCCCCGCGCCGTCCGATTCGCGGATCACTGCCGCCAGGCTCACGACGCGGCAGAGGATGGTCTTGAGGTAGGGCCGCGGGTCCACCTCCGTCGCGCCGCCTTCGGCCCACATGGTCTGGAGCACTTCCGCGTCGGGGGTCTCCGGCGCGAGGTCGTAGACCCGCCGCCCCGTCGCCGGGTCCGGCACCCATTCGCAATCGAAGAGGCAGAGCGTGCGGGCGGAGGGCGGGCGCAGCATGGCTCAGCCTTGGTAGAAGGCTTCGATGGCCGACGCCACTTCCTCGAGCATCGCCTCCGTCATCTCGGGGAAGACGGGGATGCTGAGCACTTCGGCGGCAGCGAGTTCGCTTTCGGGGAACTGGCCCTGCCTGAAGCCGAGGTCGGCGAAGCAGGGCTGCTCATGGAGGCAGATCGGATAGTAGACGGCGGAGCCGATGCCGCGCGTTTTCAGGAAGGCCTGCAGCGCGTCGCGCTTGCCCGCCTTCACGCGAAGCGTGAACTGGTTGTAGATGTGGCGGCCCTCGGGCACGGCCTCCTTCGGCAGCTGGATGGGCCCGCCGTCCAGCTTGGCGAGGCGGGCGTGGTACCAGGCCGCGTGGCGGCGGCGGCCCTCGTGCCAGCCTTCGAGCAGGGGCAGCTTGGCCCGCAGCACCAGGGCCTGGACCTCGTCGAGGCGGCCGTTGATGCCGACCTCATGGTGGACATAGACGGGCTCCATGCCATGGACGCGGAGGCGGCGCACCTGCGCATGCAGCTCCGCGCTGTCGCGGATCACCGTCGCGCCGGCGTCCCCGAAGGCCCCGAGGTTCTTCGTGGGGTAGAAGCTGTAGGCCGTCATCTCGCCGAACTGGCCGGCGTTCTTGCCCCAGCCCTTGGCGCCCATGGACTGGCAGGCGTCCTCGATGACGGGGATGCCGCGCTTCGCCGCGACGGCGCAGATGGCCGGCATCTCCGCCAGCTGGCCGAAGAGGTGCACGGGCATGATGGCCTTCGTGCGCGGCGTGAGGGCGGCCTCGACGAGGGCGCCCGTCGTGTTGAAGGAGGCCGGATCCAGGTCCACGAAGACCGGCTTTGCGCCGAGGCGGGACACGACGCCGGCCGTGGCGAAAAAGGTGAAGGTCGGCACGATCACCTCGTCGCCGGGACCGACGCCAAGGGCCATGAGGGCGACGAGCTGAGCGTCCGTGCCGCTGCTCATGCCCACCGCGAAGGCAGCGCCCGCGTAGGCCGCCAGCTCCCCTTCGAGCCCCTTCACGTTCTCGCCGAGGATGAAGGAGGAGCGGTCGATGAGCCCCGCGAGGCCCTCCAGCACGGCGGCCTTCACGGCGGCGTTCTGAGGCGCGAGGTCGAGCATGGGGACGGGCATCTTAGGCCTCCTCGGCCGTTTCGGTCGCCTCGCGGGCCTCGCCGGATTTCACCGGCCGCATGAGCGGGAACAGGATCACGTCGCGGATGCTCGCGCTGTTCGTCAGCAGCATGACGAGGCGGTCGATGCCGATGCCCTCGCCGCCCGTGGGGGGGAAGCCGTGCTCGAGGGCGGTGACGAAGTCCTGGTCCAGCATCATGGCCTCGTCGTTGCCGCCTTCCCGTTCCTGCATCTGGGCCTGGAAGCGGCCCATCTGCTCGATGGGGTCGTTGAGCTCGGAGTAGGCGTTCGCCAGCTCCATGCCTCCGACGAAGAGCTCGAAACGGTCCACGAAACGGTCGTCGGTGGGCAGCGTCTTCGTCAGCGGGCTCAGCTCGATGGGGTAGTCCGTGATGAAGGTGGGCTGGATGAGCTGCTTCTC
>DATJFC010000250.1:0-5702 GCA_035495995.1 Holophagaceae bacterium | reverse complement strand
AGAAGATCATGTCCTTCACCCATCTCCAGCAGGAGACGGCGGACCAGCAGGCCAAGCTCAAGGCGACCCTGCAACAGGCCCAGGGCCTCGAGGACCAGGTGAAGGCCCTCCGGCAGCAGCAGATGGATCTCTTGAAGGCCTTGGACCCCAAGGCGCAGCCCCAGTTGCCGGCCCTGCCCCAGGGCGGGCCCCATGTGCCCGCGCCCGAAGGGGCGAAACCTCAGGCGCAGGCTCAGCGGGTCCTGGAGCTGCAGGCCGAGCTCGACCGCGCGACCCAGGCGGCCGAGAGCATCCAGGCCAGCCTCAACCCCATCATGGACGCCTGGAGCCGCACGCCCTCCGTCGCGCCGACGGCGGGCTACATCTCCTCGGGCTTCGGCGTGCGCCTGGATCCCTTCGGCAACAACGGCGGCGAGACGGATCTCATGGAGACCCACACGGGCGTCGACATCTGCAATGCGGAAGGCACGCCCATCCAGGCCACGGCGGACGGCACCGTGGAAGAGGCGGGCGCCATCACCGGCTACGGCAACGCCGTGATCCTCCGCCACACCGACCAGCTGGAGACGCTCTACGGCCACATGAGCGTGATCAAAGTGCAGGCGGGGCAGAAGGTCTCGCGGGGCGACATCATCGGCTTGATGGGCCATACTGGCCGGGCCACCGGGAACCACTGCCATTACGAAGTGCGCGTGGGCGGCCGCCCGGTGAATCCCCTGCCCTACCTGAAGCTCCAGATCCAGTGGCTGAAGGCCCTTAGCTAAGGCGCCCCCGGAGGTTCTCATGGCGATGTTCGGAAATTCCCCCCAGAAGCCCAAGTCCGCTCCGGCGGTGCACACCCTCCTCGGCAAGGACACGCTCTGGAAGGGCGAGGTCCACTGCGGTCCCCAGAGCCTGCGCGTGGAAGGCCGCATCGAAGGCAGCATCCACAGCACCGGCGAGGTGACCGTGGCGCCCACCGGATATGTGGAAGGCACCATCCACGCCAAGCACCTCGTCGTGACCGGCAAGGTGAAGGGCATGGTGAAGATCGCCGAGTGCCTGGAGATCCACGGCACGGGCCTGGTGGAAGGCGAGGCCGAGGTGGGCAGCCTCGTGGTGGACGAGGGCGGCACCCTCGAAGGCCACTGCACCCGCCGCGACGCGAAGAAGATCGAGGCCAAGGCCAAGCTGGACGCCAAATCCTCGGACACCAAGGACGCCACGGGGCCCGTCAAGAACGGCGCCGAGCCCGCGAAGAAGGTCTAGCTGAAGAGCGACCCGGGGCCGGGTTTCAGACCGATGTAGCCGTAGGCGGATTCCGTGGCCTTGCGCCCCTGCGGCGTGCGGTCCAGGAAGCCGATCTGCATCAGGTAGGGCTCCACGAGATCCTCGAGGGCGCCGTCGTCCTCGCCCAGCGCGGCGGCGAGGGTCCGCAGGCCCACGGGGCCTCCGCGGTGCTTGCCGCAAAGCGCTTCGAGGTAGGCACGGTCCAGGCCGTCCAGGCCCAGATCGTCCACCTCGTGCAGGGCCAGGCAGGCTTCGGCGGAGGCCTGGGTGATGGTGCCGTCCCCCTTCACTTCCGCGTAATCGCGGCAGCGGCGCAGGAGGCGGTTGCAGATGCGCGGAGTCCCGCGGCTGCGCCGCGCGATGGCCTCCGCGCCCTCGGACGCCATGGCCACCCGCAGCAGGTCCGCGCTGCGGGCCGCGATGACCGTGAGCTCCGCGCGCGTGTAGAACTCCAGCCGGTGCACCATGCCGAAGCGGTCGTGGAGCGGCTTGGAGATCAACCCGGCCCGCGTCGTGGCGCCCACGAGCGTGAAGGGCCGCAGGTCCACCTTCAGCGTCTGCGCGCTGGGCCCCTGGCCGATGAGGATGTCCAGCTTCCGGTCCTCCATCGCGGAGTACAGCATCTCCTCGATGGGCGCTGAAAGCCGGTGGATCTCGTCGATGAAGAGGAACTCGCCGTCCTCCAGGTTCGTGAGGATGGCCGCGAGATCGCCCTTCTTCTCCAGCGCCGGGGCCTGGATCACCTTGCAGGAGGCGCCCATCTCGTTGGCCAGCACGTGGGCGAGGGTGGTCTTGCCCAGGCCCGGCGGGCCGAAAAGCAGCACGTGGTCCAGCACTTCGCCCCGCTTCTTCGCGGCCTGCAACGCGATCTCCAGGCGCGCCTTCACCTTCTCCTGGCCGATATACTCCCCCAGCCGCTGAGGCCGGAGGCTGTATTCCACGGGATCGTCCGCCGCCGCGGTCGGATCCAGGTCCGGGTGCCGGTGCTCCATGCCTCCATTGCCACATGCCGCGGGCCCCGTGTCTAGGAGCCTGTCCAAAGAACAGGTGCGCTACTCTTTGGGGCGACCTCCTCCCGGGAAACCGCCCGTGCCCCACCGCTTCCAGCTCATCATCCGCGACCGCCACGGTTTCGAACGCGCGGTGCCGCTGATCCGCCCCATGGTCCTGGGCCGCCAGAGCACCTGCGATGTCGTGCTGCCGGACAGCATGATCAGCCGCCAGCACATCAAGCTGGAGATCGACGGGGAGAGCTGGATGGTCGAAGACCAGGGCAGCTCCCACGGCACCTTCCTCCGTGGCAAGCCCATCACGCGCACGCGCTGGGATGTCGGCGAGTCCCTCCGCCTCGCGGACGGGGCCTATGTCCTTGAGCTCGCGGTCCTCGACCAGGCCAGCTCGGCGGCGCATCTGGCGGCCATCCTCGAGACGGCCCAGCTGCTGGCCCAGGAAGTGGAGCTGGACGACCTCCTGGAGCGGAGCCTGGACCGGCTCCTGCTGATCTCCGGCACCGACCGCGGCTTCCTCATGCTGCTGGAGAGCGGCGAGCTCGACATCAAGGTCCAGCGGAACCTCCAGCGCCAGCTGGAAAGCGACATCCACCTCTCCATGTCGAGCATCCATTCCGTGTTCGAGACCGGCGAGCCCATCTGGGTGCTGAACGCCACGGACGACGAGAAGCTGCTGGGGCACCAGTCCATCATGCGGCTGGAGCTGAAGACCATCCTCTGCCTGCCCCTCACGCTCCAGGGCAAGCGCATCGGCGTCGTCTACCTGGACAGCAAGCGCCCCATCGGCGAGCCCCCCGACCGCGCGACCTTCGAGGCCATCGTCGCGCTCTGCGCCATCGCCATCGAGCGCACCCGGCTTTCCGAGGAGAACATCCGCGGCCAGGTGCTCGCCACGGTGGGCCAGGTGGCCACGAGCATCGTCCACGACTTCAAGAACGGCCTCTTCGTGCTGCGCGGGCACGCGGAGATGATCGAGCAGCCGGCCGCGGACGGCGCCGGCCACAAGAAGTCCGCCCACCACGCCAAGAAGATCCTGGAGAACATCGAGCGGCTCTCGGGGCTCTGCGTGGATGTGCTCGATTTCGCGAAGGTGCGCGAGCCCCGCCGCCGCGAGGTGGAGATCGGCTCCTACATGGAATCCATCCTCGAGCCCCTGCGCCACCGCGCCCAGGGCCTCGGCATCACGGTGCGCACCGAAGGCGACCCCTGCGCCGCCAGCATCGACGCCTCCCGCTTCACCCGCGTCGTCGAGAACCTCATCGCCAACGCCATCGAGGCGGTCGCGGCGAAAGAGGAGGCCGAGGGCCAGAAGATCGCCGGCGAGATCGATGTCGCCTGGACCCGCGTCACCGGCGGCCTCCAGCTCCGCGTGAAGGACAACGGCACCGGCATCCCCAAGCGCATCCTGCGCCGGATCTTCGAGCCCTTCTTCACCCATGGCAAGCGCCGCGGCACGGGCCTGGGCATGGCGACAGTGAAGAAGATCGTGGAGGAGCACGGCGGCACGCTGGAAGTCCTTTCCGAGCCCGGAGCGGGCACCGAGGTCATCCTCTGCCTGCCCGACGGGTCCCACGGCGTCCTCACGGACACCAACCCGGTTCCCAACCTCCGCACCCTCTCCTCCGGCGGCACGGGCGGCCACAAGGGCAAGGAAGAATCCACCGGCAGCAAGCCGGCCCATCCATGACGCCCCTGCCCCAGCTCCGCGTCGGGCAGGGCTTCGATGTGCACCGCTTCGCGGGGCCTTCCGAAGGGCGCCGCCTCGTGCTCATGGGCTGCGAGGTGCCCCACGACCGGGGCCTCGCGGGCCACAGCGACGCGGATGTGATGCTCCACGCGCTCATGGACGCCCTCCTCGGCGCCGCCGGGCTGGGCGACATCGGCCACCACTTCCCCGACACGGACGCGGCCTACAAAGGCGCCGATTCCTTCGCGCTGCTGGAGCGCGTGATGGCCGAGCTGCGGACGCGAGGCTGGCACGTGCTCAGCGCCGATGTGTGCCTCATCGGCGAGCGCCCCAAGCTCGCGCCCCACCGCGAGCGCATGCGCGCCCGCGTCGCGCCCGCCCTGGGCCTCGAACCGGACGCGCTGAACGTGAAGGCCACCACCACGGAGAAGCTCGGCTTCACCGGCCGCGGCGAAGGCCTCGCCGCCCAGGCCGTGGCGCTGATCGGCAAGATCTAGGCGTCAGCGCTCATGCTCTGAAGCAAGGTCGTTAGCCAAGGAATCGCCGAGGTGTCCACGAGGCGTATCTTCCCGGCTTTGGCTTCCGCCAGGAGCATCGCCCCCTCTGCCGTCGGGTTACCCATGATGTATCCCACATCCACCTGGGGCAGATAGCGTGCCATGCGTTGGATGGACCTATCCCACCGCTCCCTGACCTTGTGCTCAGGCACATGGTGGCCTCCCGTCAGGACGCGGAGTTTCACGCGTTCGATGGCGACATCCACGCTGGGAAGCGCGAAGTAGATCAGCCCGACTTTCCACCCTTCTTTCCGCGCCAGCTCCAACACCGGATGAAACTTGTCGCTGCTCAGGACCGTTTCCACACCGAAGCTGGTACGGGTGGCGCCGATCCGATCGAGCACTTCGGCATCCGTGAGCTTGGCGGCCATGAGATTCGCTTCGCCGATCTCCAATTCTGTTTGTTCCGCAAGCAAGGCCCGGGTCCGGATATCCGGGTTGAGGATGTCCGAGGTGCCCATGAGCTTCTTGATCTCAGGCTTCGAGCAAAGCGTAGTCTTACCTGCGCCATTGATGCCCGCGACGATCCAAAGCCAAGGAACGGGCGGGTTCATCGCTCAGGATTTCGCGTGGGCCGCCCTCGCGAGGCGCCCGGCTTTGATATGGGCCTTGGCGGCCTCCCGCGTCGCCTCCCGGGCAATGGCCACGAGCGTATTCGCGAAGGAATCGGTGCCAGCGGCAGCCCTTGAAACCCTCACCACCCTTTGTCCTGCTGAAGGCTTCATATCCAGCGGCGAAGGCTCCACCGCGAAGGGATGCACGATCCAGTCGCTCTTGGCAGGTGCCTCGGACGCTGCAGGAGCCTTCTTCTTAGCCATGGTCCAAGCATACCTCCAAGCGCCAGAGGGGGGGCCTGAAGCCTTACTCTTCGTTGCAAAGGCTATCGGCAGCTAGGATGAAGGCATCTCTCATCACCTGGAGACTCCCCATGGGCAACAAGATCCTTCTCGGCTGCGGCGGCGCGGTCCTGCTGCTGATCGTCATCCTCGGGCTCGCCGGCATCGGAAGCTACAACAGCCTCGTGTCCCTGGACCAGGCGACCCAGGCCCAGTGGGGCCAGGTCGAGAATGTCTACCAGCGCCGCGCGGACCTCGTACCGAACCTCGTGGAGACCGTGAAGGGCGCGGCGAGCTTCGAGAAGGACACCTTCACCCAGGTCGCTGAGGCCCGGGCCTCCGT
>DATJFC010000249.1:0-6548 GCA_035495995.1 Holophagaceae bacterium | reverse complement strand
GAGGGCACCGGCATCGGCCTCGTGGTGGCGAAGCGGCTGGTCCAGCTGATGGGCGGCGCCATCGGCGTGGAAAGCGCCGTCGGAGCCGGAAGCGAGTTCTGGTTCGAGCTCGCCTCGACGCCCGCGCCCACGCTTCCCGCGGACGATGCGGGGCACGCGCCGGCGGTCCCGGCTCGCGGCCACCGGAACGGCTTCCGCACGCTGCTTTATGTGGAGGACAACCCGGCCAACCTCAAGCTGGTCGAGCAGATCATCGCACGCCATTCCAGCCTCCGGTTGCTGACCGCGGTGAACGGCGACAGCGGCGTTTCCGTCGCCCTCGCCTCCCGGCCCGATGTGATCCTGATGGACATCAACCTCCCAGGGATAAGCGGATTCGAAGCTCTGGAGATCCTGCGCGCGGATCCCGCGGCCGCGCACACCCCCGTCATCGCCATCAGCGCCAACGCGATGGCGCTCGACATCGAGAGGGGCATGGGGGCGGGGTTCTTCCGCTACATAACCAAGCCCATCAAGGTGGACGAATTCATGGACGCCATCGAGGCCGCGCTGGAGTACGCGCAGCGCGAGTCCGCCCAGATCACTTGAGGGAGCGCGATTCTTATGGCCGATCCAGCCGCCATCTTCAACGCGAGCATCCTGATCGTCGACGACCTGGATGCCAATGTCCAGTTGCTCACGCGGATGCTGGCCTCCGCGGGCTACACCTCCATCGCATCGACGATGGACCCCGTGGAAGTCTGCGACCTCCATCTGAAGCACCCCTTCGACCTCATCCTTCTGGACCTGCAGATGCCGGGGATGGACGGGTTCCAGGTCATTGAGGAGCTGAGGGGGTTCGAGCCGGGCGGCTACCTCCCTGTGCTCGTCATCACCGCCCAGCCGGACCACAAGCTGAGGGCGCTGCAGGCCGGCGCGAAGGATTTCATCAGCAAACCCTTCGAGCTCGCCGAAGTGCTGGCGCGGGTCCACAACATGCTGGAGGTCCGCCTGCTGCACAGCGAGCTGCGCGGCCACAACGAGGCGCTGGAAGAGCGGGTGCGAGAAAGGACCGCCGATCTCCAGGAGAATTACCTCGAGACCATCTTCACCATGTCCCGCGCAGCGGAGTTCAAAGACGAGGAAACAGGCTTCCACTTGCGGCGCATCAGCCGGTTCTGCCTCCACCTCTCCAGGCTGCTCGGGCTGGACGAGGCCTTCGCTGACACGATCTATTTCTCCAGCCCGATGCACGACATCGGGAAAATCGGCGTCCCCGACCACATCCTGCTCAAGCCCGGCGACTTGACGCCGGATGAGTGGGTGGTCATGAGAGGGCACCCCTTGATGGGCTCGCAGATTCTCGGCAACAGCAAGTCGTCGTACCTCCAGATGGGCGCCGAGATCGCGCTCAACCACCATGAGCGCTGGGATGGCGGCGGCTATCCGAACGGCAAGCGGGGTGAGGCCATCCCGATGGCCTCGCGGATCATGAACATCTGCGACATCTATGACGCCCTCAGGAGCCAGCGCCCGTACAAGCCCGCCTTCGACCATGCCACGGCCATGGGCATCATGACGCGCGGTGACGGCCGCACCCAGCCGGAGCATTTCGACCCGGCCATCCTCGACGCGTTCCAGAGGAGCCACGCCGCCTTCGCGGGCATCTTCGACACTTGCGCGGTCCACGCCTGATGCCTTCTTGCGGGCTCCTCCGGTGCCGGGCCGCCATCGCCGCCCTGCTGATCACCGGATGCGCCCGCCTGCCCAACCTGGAAAAGGTCAAGACGCCCCTCAACACGCCCATCGCCGCGCCCGCTGCCGCGCCTGTGAACCCCACCGTCGTCACCGGACAGGGGCCGCTGAGCGACAAGGCCGCCGCGGCAGCCATCCCGCAGCGGCGGGGCATCTCCAAGGTGGACGCCAAGACCATGGCGGGCTTCGAGGAGGCCACCACCGGCCGCCCTCTCATCGCAGGCAACAAAGTCACCCTGCTCTTCGACGGCCCCAGGACCATCGCCGCGATGATGGCCGCCGTCGCGGCGGCCAAGGACACCATCAACCTGGAGACCTACCTCTTCGATCAGGATCCGCTGGGCCTGGCCTTCGCGAACCTGCTCATCGCCAAGCAGAAGGAAGGCGTCCAGGTGTGCATCATCTATGATTGCGTCGGGACCCTGGGAACGCCCGAGGCCTTCTTCACGCGCATGAAGGAGGCCGGCATCCACCTGCTGCCCTTCCATCCCGCCATGCCCCTCCACAACTTCGGGCGCTGGCGCCTCAACAACCGCGACCATCGCAAGATCCTGGTGGTAGACGGCAAGGTGGGCTTCGCCGGCGGCGTGAACATCACCGCGGCCTACTCGCGGGGCTCGCAGTTCAGATCCGGGGGCACGGGCGGCCTCAAGATGGGCTGGCGGGACACCCACCTCCAGATCGAAGGCCCCGCCGTGTCGGCGCTCCAATGGCTGTTCCTGGACAACTGGGCCAGCCAGAAGGCGGACAAGCTGCCCGAGCGGGACTACTTCCCTGAGCTGGCGCCCGCCGGGGACAAGGTGCTGCGGGTGCTCGCCAGCCAGCCGGGCGGCGAGCACGAGGTCTTCAAAGCCTACTACCTGGCCATCCAGGGCGCCCGGAAGTCCATCCACCTCACGGCCGCTTACTTCGTCCCGGATTCCCAGATCAAGAGGGCCCTCCTCGACGCGGCCCGCCGGGGCGTGGATGTGAAGCTGATCCTGCCCAGCGTCACCGACGGCGCGCTGGTCTTCCAAGCCAGCCATTCGCACTACGCCTCCATGCTGGCAGCCGGCATCAAGATCTATGAGCTGAAGACGGCCCTGCTGCACGCCAAGACGGCGGTCGTTGACGGCAGCTGGGCCACGGTGGGGTCCACCAACATGGACACCCGGAGCTTCCTGCACAACAAGGAGGTGAACATCGTCGTGATCGGGGATGCCTTCGGGCAGGAGATGGAGAGCGCCTTCCAGGAGGACTTGAAGGACTCCAATGAGATCACCCTTGAGCAGTGGAAGCGCCGCCCCTGGCTGCAGCGCGCCAAGGAACGGCTCGCGCGGCTCCTGGCCTACTGGCTCTAAGGCCCGGCACTCAGCGGGGCTGGGTCTTCTTCTCGATCAAGGAGGCCAGGATCTTCAGCTGCTCCTTCTGGATCTCCAGCAGCTCCTCCCACTGCTTCTCCCGCAGCAGGTCCAGCTTGTCGTGGAGGAGCAGGATCTCCAGCTCTGACTTGAGGTTGACCTCATAGTCGTGCTCCGCGTTCAGGCGGTCCTTCTCCGACTGCCGGTTCTGGGACATGAGGATGACGGGCGCCTGGATGGCGGCCAGCATGGAGAGGAAGAGGTTGAGCAGGATGAAGGGATAGGGGTCGAAAGTCCTGCCGCGGCTCATGAGCAGGAAGGCGTTGAGGCCCACCCAGAGCAGCATCGCCGCGACGAAGAGGCCGACGAAGGTCCAGGAGCCGCCGAAGCTCGCCACGGCGTCGGCCGCGCGCTGGCCCAGGCTGCCCTTGACCCCGGAACCCTCCGCCAGGTTCCGCGCGATGGGCTTGCGCCCAGCGATGTGCTCCGCGACCTTCTTGGCGCGCGCGTCCAGGGCCTCGTAGGGCACCCCGAGAAGTTTCAACGCGATCTCGTCGGGCTTGTGCATGGGGAGCTCCGCGCGGGGCGCATGGGCGGGCCGCAGGATGCGCTGTCCCGGGGTGCGTGCATGGCTCCTGAGGATAGCCCACGCCCGTCCGGTCCATGGACCGGATCCATCGAATTGAAAGATGGGTGGCCCCGGAGTGATCGATTCCGCGAACCCCGTTCGAACTTGGAACGCTGCAAGCCGCTGCCACGGCGCCACCTCGCTTCTGGCCCGGAAGCTGCTCCCCTCCCGTTGCGAGCGAGGGCCATCCACGGCGCCGGATCAAGCTCCGCCGATCCTCGCGGCACCCAGGAGCGTTATGTCCAACGACAAAAAACCCAAGAAAGCCAAACCGCCCGTCATCCACGGCGCCACGCACCGCGGCAACGAGGCCGCTGGCAACCTGCTTAACCCTCTCAAGAAGACCAATGCCGAGCCCGGCAAGAAGACGAGCTGAAAAGGGACTGAAGAGTGGCTTGCGGAACTTGGGACCGGAGGATTCACGCATTCCCTGCTCTTCCGTTTAAGGTTCCCTGCTCGTTCCACAGGAGCCCAAAGCTGAAATCTCCTCCGAGGCCTTTCCGGCCTTGGAAATCCGTCCACCATCCTCTGGATCTGGCCCATGAAAAGGGCCGACATCCCTGTAGATTTCCCTGATTCAGGGAAATTCGACCAGAGAGGATTCCGCCCCGGACTCCGTCCACCGCCAGCGAGCCGCCGTAAGGCGGCTTTTTGGTGGTGTAGAGGGATTCGAACCCTCAAAGGCGAAGGTTTCCCGCGCGCCTCGGAGGCCCGGCATGGTCATGCGGTCGTGCCATCGAGAAAGGTGAGCCACCCGCGCCCCTTGCCCCACCTTCCGCGGACGAGACCGGCGTAACGAGCCTGGAGGTCCTTGGTGGAAGGGCCCACCGCCAGCTTCCGGTCGTCCAAGGCGCCGACGGCCGTGATTTCCGCCGAGGTTCCGACGAGGAAGATCTCGTCGGCCTCGCGCAGCTCATCCAGGGAGACGGGACGCGCTTCCGCGCTGGTCAGCTCGATGATCGTGGCCCGCGTGATGCCCGGCAGCGCGTCGGCGCTTTCCACCGCCGTGAGGCGGCCGTCTTTCACCAAGAACACATTCTCGCCGGTGCATTCCACGACGAAGCCGCGGTCATCCACGAAGAGGGCTTCTTCGAAACCCGCCTGGGCGGCTTCCAGCTTGGCGAGGATGCTGTTCACATAGGCGCCGCAGAGTTTCAGCGGCGGCAGGGCCCTGGACGAGTTGCGCCGGAAGGGGCTCGTTCGCACGCTGACGCCGCGCTGCTCGCCTTCGCCCAGGTGGTTCTTCCAGGGGAGGGCCGCGACGAGATGCCGCACCTTCAGGCCGGCTACATCCAGACTCAGCCCCCCGGTCTCATAGAAGGCCAGCGGCCGGAGGTAGGCCGCGCGGAGCCCGCTGGCGGCGAGCGCCTCAAGGCAACCCGCGCGCAGCAGATCCAGATCCACGGCCATGCCGAGAGCCTGCGCGCCCCGGCCCAGGCGGGCCAAATGCTCATCCAGGCGGAAGATGGCCGGCCCTTGTTCCGTCTCGTAGGCGCGGATGCCTTCAAAAACACCGGTGCCGTAATGAAGGGCGTGGGCCATGGGCGACACGCCTTGTCCCGTGGGCCCGACGAGGGCCCCATCCATCCAGAGCTGCATGATCCCTCCTAGGCCCGCGCGGGCGCTTCGGCCTTGGGAGCCTCCACCGCGTCCAGGAAGGGCATCATCTTGCGGAGGCGCTTGCCGACCTGCTCGATGGCGTGCTCCTGCTCGTCGGCGCGGCGGGCCTCGAACCAGGGGCGGCCGTCCTTGTTCTCCTGGATCCAGGCCTGCGCGTAGCGGCCGTCCTGGATCTCTTCGAGGATCCTCCGCATCTCGGCGCGGGTCTGGTCCGTCACGAGGCGGTCGCCGCCGGTGTAGTCGCCGTACTCCGCCGTGTCGCTGATGCTGTAGCGCATGTAGCTGAGGCCGCCGCGGTACATCAGATCCACGATGAGCTTCAGCTCATGGAGGCATTCGAAGTAGGCCACCTCGGGCTGGTAGCCGGCCTCGACAAGCGTTTCGAAGCCCGCCTTCACGAGCGCCGACGCGCCGCCGCAGAGCACGGCCTTCTCGCCGAAGAGGTCCGTCTCCGTCTCCTCCTTGAAGGTGGTCTCCAGCACGCCCGCGCGGGTGAGGCCCAGGGCCTTCGCGTAGGAGAGCGCCAAGGCCTTCGCCCCGCCGCTGGCGTCCTGGTGGACCGCGACGAGGGCCGGGGTGCCGCTGCCTTCCTGGAAGAGTTCACGCACGCGATGGCCCGGACTCTTGGGCGCCACCATGCTCACATCCACGCCTTCCGGCGCCTCGATGCAGCCGTAGCGGATGTTGAAGCCGTGGGCGAACATCAGGGTCTTGCCGGGCTTCAGATGGGGCCGCACGGCCCGCTCGTGCAGCTCGGCCTGAGCGGTGTCGGGCACGAGGACCATGACGACATCGGCCCAGGCTGCGGCCTCGGCGGGCGCGAGCACGCGCAGGCCCGAGGCCTCGGCCTTGGGCTTCGACTTGGAGGTCGCGGGTAGGCCGACGACCACCTCCACGCCCGAGTCCTTCAGGTTGAGCGCGTGGGCATGGCCCTGGGAGCCGTAGCCGAGGACGGCCACCTTGCGCGCGCGGATGAGGTCCAGGTCCGCGTCCTGGTCGTAGTAGAGCTGGGTCATGGGATCTCCTTGGATGAGGTGGCGAGGTGATGAGGGGCCTAGAGGGCTTGGGCGAAGGGGACGATGTCGGCTTCCGCGGCGCCGCGGGCCATGGCGACGGCGCCGCTGCGGCCAAGTTCCAGCAGGCCGAAGGGGCGCAACGCGTCCACGAAGCGGTCCAGCTTGTCGCGGGCGCCGGTGCATTCCAGCACCAGGCTGTCGGGGGCGAGA
>DATJFC010000248.1:0-8289 GCA_035495995.1 Holophagaceae bacterium | reverse complement strand
CAGCAGGACGCCCAGCCCCCAGAAGAAGCTGTAGGGATAGCGGATGGTGATGAAGTGGAGGAAGACCGGCTGTTTGGACCAGGCGAAGGCCCACTCGTCGAGCCGGGGGCCGAGGATCAGCAGCGAGATCGCCGCCACCTGGAAGCCCAGCTTCCACTTGCCCACCGTGCCCGCGGCGATGGTGAGGCCCTCTTCGGAAGCGATGCCCCGAAGTCCCGTCACGGCGAACTCGCGGGCCAGGATGATGAAGACCATCCAGGCCGGGGCCAGCGGCGCCAGATCGCCGGGGCCGCGCAGCTCCACGAGCGAGATGAGCGCGCCCGCCACCAGGAGCTTGTCCGCCAGCGGATCCAGCAGCTTGCCGAGCGTCGTCACCTGCTTCCAGCGCCGCGCCAGGTAGCCGTCGAGCCAATCCGTGAGCGAGGCCACCCAGAACAGGATCACGCCGATGATCTCGTGGGCCGGGAGCCGCGTGAGCAGCACCACGACCAGCACGGGAACCATGAGGATCCGCAGGAAGGTGAGGATGTTCGGAAGGTTCATATCAGGCTTCAGGCTACAGGCTTCGGGCCGCCCGCTCTAGGCTGGGAGCGTGGAAATCGCCGCCCTCAAGGAATGGCTCCGCGCCGAGGCGCTCGCATCGGGCTTCGGCCGCGTGGGGTTCGCTTCCTGCGAGCCCTTCGAGGCCGATGCCGCGCGCCTTGAAGCCTGGTTCGCGCAAGGCGGCGCGCGCCATCTGCCCTACCTGGACCCGGAGACGATGCTGGACCCGCGGAAGCTCTGGCCCCAAGCCAGGACGGCGCTGGTGGGCTTCTTCCCCTACGCGCGGCCCGAGGCGGTGCCCGGCCTGGCCCCAGGCTCGCTCAAACTGAGCCGCTACCTCTGGGGACCCGACTACCACATGCTCCTCAAGCCGAGGCTCGCCAGGCTGCTCGCGAAGGCCCAGGAGCGCCTGCCGGGCCTCGCAGGCCGCGTCTGCGTGGACACCGCGCCCCTGCTGGAGCGCGAGATGGCGGCCCGTGCCGGGCTCGGCTGGCAGGGCAAGCACACGCTCCTCATCACGGGCAAAGGCGGCTCCTACGGCTTCCTCGGCGTGCTGCTGCTCTCGGAAGAGCTGGAGCCGGACGCGCCCTTCAGGACCGAGCACTGCGGCACCTGCACGCGCTGCCTGGAAGCCTGCCCCAGCGCCGCCCTCTCGCCGTTCCGCCTGGATCCCAACCGCTGCCTCACCACCTGGACCATCGAGACCGAGGCCGAGCCGCCCGAGGACATCGCCGCGGCGTTGCGCGATTCGCGCTGGGCGGCGGGCTGCGACGCCTGCCAGGAAGTGTGCCCCTGGAACGCCGCGCCGCTCTGGGGAGATCCGGCCCTTTGGGGCCGCCCGGACCGCCTTCACGAGCAGCCCGCCGAAAGTCTGCGGCTGGGCTCCGCCCAGTGGCGCGTCCGCACCCGCCGCACGGCCCTGCGCAGGGTGCGGCAGCAGCATTGGCGGCGCACCGTGGCGCTGATCCTCGGGCCGGAGGGCGGAACCCCGCCCTGATCGCGTTCCCGTTCGGGGACTGCAACCGGCCTTTCAGGGATAGGCCTGGAAGCGCGGCAGCGGCTTCACGGATCATGCTCGAGGAGGGTGGGCACCGTGGAAGAACGCGCGGAGGGCTGGTTGGAGAGGCTCCGGGGCCGCCTCCGGCAGCCCGTGCTCTGGGCCGCGTTCGGGACCTTGTTCCTGCCCTACGCCGCCTACATGGTCTGGGACAGCCGCGGAGCGTCGCCGCCGCTCAACGCCTGGGGCTGGGCCTCCATCGTCTGGGGCCCGCTCAACCTTTTCTCCGCCTGCATCTGGCTGGCGCCGATTCCCTGGGAGTGGGCCTGGCCCGCGGGCCGCTCCCGCAGGCTTTGGAAGGGGGTTCTCGCGAGCCTCGCCTTCGCGCTGGCCTTCGGCGCCTTCCGCATCGCCACCCTTTCCATCCTGAGGATGAAGGGCCACCTGCCGGTCGAACTCGCCGACGACATCCTCACCAACGCCACCTTTCTCGGCCCGGGCCTGATGCTGGTGGGCGGCGCCATCGCGGGCCGGGAGATCAGCGACCGCGAAGGGCGCCTCTTCCAGCGCCAGGCGGAAGAGGCCCAGACGCGGCTCCTCCAGAGCCAGCTGCATCCGCATGTGCTCTTCAATTCCCTGAACGGGCTCGCGGAGCTGGCCCTGAAGGACCCGCCGCGGGCGGAGCGCAGCATCCGCGCCCTCTCGGACCTTCTCCGGAAGCTCCTGGAGGCCAGCCAGTCCACCTACCTCCCGCTGAGCTCGGAACGGGCCCTGGTGGAGGACTACCTCGCCGTCGAATCCATGCGCCTGGGCGAGCGGCTCGCCGTGGAATGGCAGTGGGATCCGGGGCTGGACGGCTGCGCCGCGATCCCCCTCCTGCTCCAGCCCCTCGCCGAAAACGCCATCAAACACGGGATCGCGCCGCAGCTGGCGGGGGGCCGCATGGTGCTAGGCGCCCGGCGCGAAGGCGCAGAGATCCGCCTCACGGTGCGCACCACAGGCGCGCCACTGACGGAAGGCGATGGACGGGGGCTCGGCCTCGCCAACCTCCGCTTCCGGCTCGCGCTGGCCTACGGCGAAGCCGCGGGCCTCGGGCTGGCGCGAGAGGGCGACTGGACCGCCGCGGAGGTCCGCATACCCTGGGAAACGCCGTGACCCGACCGCCTTCCCCGCTCCGCGTCCTCCTCGTCGACGACGAGCCGCTCGCCCGGGAACGGCTCGCCCGCCTCCTGAGGCAGGCCGGCTGCGAGGTGCTCGCGGAACTCGCCCACGGCCCGGACCTCCTCGCCTGGCTGTCGAAGGGCGGAGAGGTCGACGGCCTCTTCCTCGACATCCACATGCCCGGCGGATCGGGGTGGGAGATTCTCGCCGAGCTCGCCTCGCCGCCCCCCGTCATCTTCGTCACGGCCTTCCCCGAGCACGCTTCCCGCGCCTTCGACGCCCAGGCCGTGGACTACCTCCTCAAGCCCGTCTACGAGGACCGCCTCGAGCAGGCCTTGAGCCGGTTGAGGGCGCATCTCGTGCCCCGCCGGAGCGGCGAGGAGCTTCGCGCGCTGGGCCAGGCGCCCGTCTCGCGCTTCCCCGTGAAGGCCGGCGTGGGCCACGCCTTCCTGGAGCTGAAGCGCGTCACCCACTTCGATGTGGAGGACAAGATCGTGTGGGCCTGGATCGGCAGCCAGCGGTTCCGCACCACATGGAAGACCCTCGGCGAAGTGGAGGCCGCCTTCCCGGAAGCCGGCCTGCTCCGCATCCAGCGCAGCCTCCTCCTGCGGCCGGAGTCCGTGATCGCCCACCGCCCCCTTCTGGGCGGGCGCGCCCGGGTGCGGGTGGCGGAGGGCGTCGATCTGGAGGTGAGCCGCAGCGCCGCGCCCCTCGTGAGGGAGCGGCTGCAGCTCAGGAAGTAGCGCGCGCCGCCCGCGCGGGCAGCCACCGGTTCCGCCAGTTCGCCCACATCGTCGCCCCGAGGCAGGTGATGAGGAGCGCGCTGTACTCCCAGCCGCCCTCGCCCGGCCCCACGACGAAGAACCCGTGATGCCTGTGGAAGAGAAAGATGCCGGTGGCGTAGATCGAAATCAGGACGGCGCCCGCGGGCGCGACGAGGATCCGCAAGGCGATCAGCAGGGACCCGCCGGTCTCGGCGGCGCAGACGAGGTAGGCCAGGGTCACGGGAAAGGGGAATTTCAGGTCGGCGAGGATGCCGCCGAGCCCGGGCGCTTCTCCCGAGATGAGCCGGTGGGCGCCGTGGGTGAAGAGGATCGCGCACAGCGCGAGACGCAGCAGGTCCAGCCCCGCCGTCTCCTTGGTGATGAGTCCTTTGAACAGCTTCACGATGTCTCCAGGATGTGGAGACTCCAGCGTGGCGGCCCGCTCGCGTCCGGCCGAGAAGATTCCCCGGGCCGTCCATACGGAACCCCGAGCGGGCAGGTCCAGGCCCCGGGAGGCGTCAGGGCGCGTGTTCGAAAGCACCCAAGTCGGCCGCGCCCGCAGGGCGGGCCACCAGGCCGGTGAAGTCGTCGTTCACGGTGAAGGGCAGCGCCTGCGTGGCCTTGCCGATGGCCGCGCTGCCGGCGCCCAGGCTGAAGTCGCCGGTGGCCGCGTTCGTGAAGGCCGGGTCCCCGCTCACGGCCGAACCATCGGAGCCGAGGGCCGGCGCGCCCCAGTAGAGATTGTCCTTGAAGGCCCAGCCGGAGGAGGAGCCGGAGTAGTCGTAGAACCACTGGGTGCCGGAGGTCGTGGCCGAGGTCTGGACGAGGAGGTTGTCGTAGACGCGGATGGCGCCGCCGCCCTTGTATTCGTTGCGGAAGTAGCCCGCGCCGGTGCCGGAGGGGGCGGTCATGGCCGCGTAGATGGTGTTGTAGGCGATGGTCACATCGAAGCTGTTGGGGCTCGCGCTCGTGCGCACCGCCGGGAGCCGGGTGCCGATGATGACGTTGTTCCAGGCGCGCAGCTCCACCTTCCCGTTGTTGTCGCCGCCGTCGGCGATGGTGAGGCCGTACTTCGCGGCGTTCTCCAGCCAGTTGTGGTGCACGCGCATGCCCGTGAAGCCGGGCCAGGTCGTGCCGTCCGGAAGCTTCTGCACGCCCGCGCCGCCTTCGCTGTCATAGAACTGCAGCAGGGACCCGCCGGTGATGTCGTGGACCCAGTTGTAGGCGATCTCCCAGTTGCAGGCGGCGGTGTCGATGTAGATGCCGTGGTTCTCCAGGGCCGAGGTGCCCGCGATGTCGTGGATGTGGTTTCCCAGCACTTCCATCCCGTAGCCTTCGCCGGAGATGCCGGCGGCCTTGGCGGCCGCGACGCCGGCCACGGGCCAGGGGCCCAGCTCGTTGTTCACGACGCGCCACGGCCCCGTCGCGTACTGGAAGTTGATGGGAGCCGCGTCCTCCGCGGCCGCGGCGTTCACATCCATCCGCAGATTCGAGACGCACCAGTAGTTGCCTGAAGTGCCCGTGATGGCGGACCAGGGGCCCGCGATGCCGCCAGACTGGCCGGCCGGCGTGCTGTAGTGGACATCCTCCGGCGCGTTGCCGTTGATGGGGCCCGGATAGGCGGTGATGTGGATCCAGGCCTTCGCCGTGCCGTTGCGGGGGTCGTTGGAGGCGCGCATCCAGGTGCCGTCATGGCCGTCCGCGTCGGTCCAGTGGCCGCCGCGCAGCACGATCTGGTCGCCGGCGCCGCAGGCGTAGTAGGCGCCCGTGCTGGTGCCGCCGGTGGCGCTGAGATCGTGCTGGAGGTGGCGCCAGGGATGCGTGATGTCGCCCGCGATGGCGCTGCCGTCATTGCCCGCCAGCGACACGAAGAGGACGCGCCCGGCGGTGGGCGTGAAGGTGGACGGCGAATCCGCGGCCGTCCCGTTCACCACCACCTGCACCGGCAGCGCGGTTCCGACGGCGCCGACGGCGCCCACCTGCACGGTGATCTGCTGCAGGCCCAGCTTCGCTCCCACCTTGGCATCGCCCAGGTAGCGGTAGTTCGCCACCTCGTGACCGCCGATGAAGACCTTCGTAAGGGTGCCCAGCCCTGAGGCCGCGCCGAAATGCTTGCCGAAGAGGGAGAGGTAGCCGCCCTGGCCGCCTTCCCCGCCCGCCACGGGTCCGGTGAGGGTGTCCGCGTAGAAGACCTTCGGCGCGCCGGAAGGCGGAGGCGGCGGGGGCGCGCCTCCCTGCGTCCCGGTCGAGGCACCGCTTCCGCCTCCGCCACAGGCGAGCATCGCCAGGGCGGCCAGGACGGCCAGGGCCCCGGAGGCCTTCGCGAACGGGTCCATCGCGCGCCGCAGCGCTCCTGGCGCGGAAAGGGCTCCATCAAGGTCATGCGGCATGGATGCTCCAGAAAGGTCCCTCATGGACCCGGCCGGGCCGCCGTGGGTTGAGGCCGCGCGTGCCCCAGCGCTGGCGGCCGCCTGAGACGGGGCCGGAAGAGATCCCCAGCATGCCCTGTCCCCGCCGCGAACGGGCTTCAGGCGGCCTTGGACCGGCGGCGCCGGGCCGGCTCCTCCCGGGGCCGCAATTTCCCTTGGTCCCCAAGGCGAAAAACCCTATAAACAAACTTCCGGCCACTGCTGGCTCCGGACGACTGAGGAAGCCCCTTCGATGCCCATGAAGCACTGGTCGGTCCAGGACGCTGCGACCTTGTATGGCGTCCGTGAATGGGGCAACGGGTACTTCGGCATCAATAGCAAAGGCCATCTCGAAGTGGCGCCCACCCAGGACGAGAACCTGGTGGCCGATGTCCACGAGATCGTCCAGCACCTCGTCAAGAAGGGCATCCGCACGCCGCTCACGCTGCGCTTCCCCCAGATCCTCGCGGACCGGGTGGAGGAGGTGAACGAGGGCTTCCGCAAGGCCATCCGCGAATTCGGCTACGAGGGCTCCTACCAGGGCGTCTACCCCGTCAAGACCAACCAGACCAAGGAAGTGGTCGAGGAGCTGGTGAAGGCGGGGCACAAGTACCGCTACGGGCTGGAAGCCGGCTCCAAACCCGAGCTCATGATCGCCCTCAACATGGACCTGCACCCCGAGGCGCTCATCCTCTGCAACGGGTACAAGGACGAGACCTTCATCCGCATGGCCCTGCTGGCCCGCAAGGCCGGCCGCAATGTCGTCATCACCGTGGAGAAGATGACGGAGCTGCCGCTCATCCTGAAGGTGGCCAAGGACCTCAAAGTGGATCCCCAGGTGGGGCTCCGCGCCAAGCTCAACGCGCAGGGCTCCGGCAAGTGGGAGACCTCGGCCGGCGACCACGCCAAGTTCGGCCTCACCACCCGCGAGATCCTCGAGGCCGTCGAGGTCATGGACAAGAAGGGCCTGCTCTCCAGCATCGTGGAGCTGCACTTCCACATCGGCTCCCAGATCACCGACATCCGCAAGGTGAAGGCCGCCATGAAGGAGGCCACGCGCATCTACGCCAAGCTGCGGAAGATGGGCGTCCCCCTCAAGTACCTTAATGTGGGCGGCGGCCTGGGCGTGGACTACGACGGTTCCAAGACCACCTTCAGCTCCTCCATGAACTACTCCATCGAGCAGTACGCGGCGGACGTGGTCTACACGACGAAGGACATCTGCACCCACGAGCAGGTGCCCATGCCCGACCTCGTGAGCGAGAGCGGCCGCGCCATCGTGGCCTACCACCAGGTCGTGATCGTGGACATCATCGGCCTCATCGACACCACGCACACCAAGTACAAGGTGGAGCTCACGGGCCGCGAGCCGCAGATCCTCAAGGAGCTGGCCTACACCCGCGACAACATGTCGGTGAAGAACTTCTCCGAGATGTACAACGACGCCGTCACCCAGAAGGACGAGCTCATCACCCTCTTCAACCTGGGCTACCTCTCGCTGGAGGACCGTTCCAAGGGCGAGACGCTCTACTGGGAGGTCTGCCGCAAGCTGAGCCGGATGCTCTCGGGCAAGTCCGTGAAGTACATCCCGGAGGAGTTCCAGGACTTCAACAAGAGCCTGGCGGACAAGCTCATCGGCAACTTCAGCATCTTCCAGAGCATGCCGGACCACTGGGCCATCGAGCAGCTCTTCCCCGTCATGCCCCTGCACCGCCTCAAGGAGCAGCCCACGCTCTCGGCCACGATCTGCGACATCACCTGCGACAGCGACGGCAAGATGGAGAAGTTCACCGACCTGAAGGATGTGCGCGAGGAGATCCCGCTGCACGAGCCCAAATCGGGCGAGCCCTACTATGTGGCCTTCTTCCTCACGGGCGCCTACCAGGACATCCTCGGCATGCGGCACAACCTCTTCGGCGCGCCCAACGAGGTCATGGTGCAGGTGGACGAGGACGAGAATTTCAAGATCCAGCATGTCGTCCGCGCCGACACCATCGACGACATGCTCCGCAGCGTGAACTACGACCCCGGCGCCCTCGTCCAGGGCCCCGCCCGCAAGGGCCGCGGCGCCAAGGCCGACGCCGCCGAAGCGCTCCGCGCGCTCATGACCGAGCAGCGGCAGAGCAGCACCTATCTGGAGATGTAGGCCTCGCCCCTCACCACCTCGCCCCGGGCCTGCCGCCTCGCTGCCAGTTCACCAGGTCGGTCGCCGGCGCGGGCGCGCCCATCAAGGCGCGCAGGCGCGCGGCGTTCTGGCCCCGGTGGTACTGGCTGTGCATGGCCACATGCAGCATCAGCTCGCCCAGAGGTTGCGTGAACGATTCACCCGCGAGGTTCGTGTAGGTGACGGGCTCGGCTAGATCAGCCTCCTTCCGCAGGCTCAAGTAGGCCCGCAGCGCCGCGTGGCAGGCCTGGG
>DATJFC010000247.1:0-3105 GCA_035495995.1 Holophagaceae bacterium | reverse complement strand
CTGCCGGGCTACGGTTTCGCCACGGGGCCCGTCGCCGAAAAGGCCAAGTGGGAGGAGATGATCGGCGGCTACCTCACCGGGCGCGCCTCGCTGCGCATGGTCTTCGTGCTCGTGGACGCCGAGGTGGGGCCGACGAAGCTGGACCATCAGACCATCGGGTGGCTCCAGGCCCAGGACCTGCCGCTGCGCATCGTCGCCACCAAGGCCGACAAGGTGAAGCCCAGCCGCCAGCTCGCCCAGCGCCGGGATGTGGCCAAGATCCTGAACCTCCTGCCCGAGGACATCGCCTGGGTCAGCTCGGACAAGGGCACCGGCATCCAGGATCTGCGGCGCGAGGTCGCCGGGTTGCTGGAGCTTTAGGGGGCCGACCCGTCTACGCCCGTCTGATCCGGCCCTGAATCACCCCGCTCTTGGAAGCGGTCTGCGCTCTTCTGTAAAATGGGCGTGGAATGGCTGGATCGCGAGCTTTCCTGGTCCATCCTGGGAGGGTCATGACCCCCGAAACGCGGTTGGATCCCGGGGCCCCGAGCCCCCTTTACCTTCAGTTGCAGCGGCGACTGCGGGGACTGATCCAGCGCGGCGACTGGCGCCCGGGCACGCGGCTGCCCGCCGTGCCGGACCTGGCGGCCCGCTTCGCCGTCCACCGCCTCACGGTGCTGAAGGCCCTGGCGGGCCTCAAGCGCACGGGCTGGATCACGACGGTCCAGGGCCGCGGCAGCTTCGTGGCCGAGCGCCTGCCAGAGCCGCCCTTGGCGGTGCCGCTCATGCCGAAAGAGGACACCGCCTTCCCCTTCGAAGGCTCCGCCGCCCGCGTGCGCGAGGATCAGCTGGGGCCCTGGTTGGGTGAGACCCTGGGGCGCCAGCAGGACCGCCACCTCGTCAGCTTCTCCGCGGGCTTCCCGCCGGAGGACCTGCTGCCGGGCGAGGCTCTCGCGCGCCTCACCCGCCAGATGCTGCGCGAGCTGGGCGCCGAGGCTTGGACCTATGCGGAGCCGGCGGGCCACGCGCCCTATCTCGAAGCCGTCCGCCGCTGGCTGGAAGCCGAAGGCGCGCCGCTCGCCGAAGGCTGGGGCATCCGCGCCATCCCCGGCGCCCAGTCGGGCCTGGCCCTCGCGGTCGAAGCGCTCACGGTGCCGGGCGATGCCGTCATCGTCGAAAGCCCCTGCTACCTGGGCCTGCTGGCCCTGCTGCGCGCGCTGGGCCGCGTGCCCATCCCCGTGCCCGTGGACCGCCAGGGCCTGGACCCGGACCGTCTCGCCTCCGTGCTGCAGCGCCACGAGGCCAAGCTCCTCGTCGTCGTGCCCAGCTTCCACAACCCGACGGGCATGACGCTCTCCAAGGCGCGCCGCGAGCGCATCCTCGCGCTCACCCGCGCCCACGGCGTGACGCTCATCGAGGACGACTCCTACGGCGATCTGCGCTTCGCCGGCTCGCCCATCCCCGGCTTCCGCCGCATGGAGGGCGCCGAGCATGTGATCCACCTCGGCACCTTCTCCAAGAGCCTCGCGGCGGGCCTGCGGCTCGGCTACGCCATCGCGCCGGAACCCGTGCTGCAGCGCCTCGCGCCCTTGCAGGAAGTCCACTCCATCGCGCTGCCAACGCTGAGCCAGGCGGTCGTCGCGCGCTACCTCGACACGGGCGGCTTCCACCAGCATGTGACGCGGCTCCGCCGGGCGTTGAAAGCGCGGCGCGACGCGATGCTGGAAGCCATCCACGCCCACTTCCCCGAAGGGACGCAGGCCACGGAGCCCAAAGGCGGCATGCACCTCTGGGTCGTGCTGCCGGAGGACGCCTCCGCGCTGGACCTCCACAAAGAGGCGTTGCGGAACGGGCTCGGCTTCGCGCCGGGGCCGCTCTTCTTCGCCGATGGGCGCGGCGCCGACTGCCTGCGCCTCAACTTCTCCACCCACGATCCGGCCGTCACGCGGGAGGGCATCGCCCGCCTGGGCCACCTGATCGACTCGTCCCGCCCCCGCACCAAGCACGCCTGATAAAGGAGCGACCATGAGCACCGTCCTCACCGCGTCCACGCTGGACCTGCACCCCAAGGCCCAGACCCTGTCCGATGCCGAGCGCGCCCAGCGCATGGAGAACCCCGGCTTCGGCAAGGTGTTCACCGAGCACATGGTGGTGATCTCCTACAAAGAGGGCGAAGGCTGGGGCCGCGGGGAGCTGAAGGCCTACGGGCCCATCGCCTTCGATCCCGCCGCCAGCGTGCTCCACTACGGCCAGGCGATCTTCGAAGGCTTCAAGGCCTACCGCCAGCCGGATGGCGGCGTGGCCACCTTCCGCCCCTTCGAGAACGGCAAGCGCTTCAACACGAGCGCCGCGCGCCTCGCCATGCCCGCCATCCCCGAAGAGCGCTTCGTCGAGGCCGCCGACGCCCTCATCCGCCAGGACGCCAAGTGGGTGCCCGAAGCCGTGGGCGAGAGCCTCTACCTGCGTCCGCTGATGGTGGCCACCGAAGCCGCGCTGGGCGTGCGCCCGGCGAAGGAGTACCTCTTCGTGCTCTTCGCCTCCCCCAGCGGCGCCTACTTCTCGGGCGGCGTGAAGCCGGTGACGGTGTGGATCAGCGAGGACTATGTGCGCGCCGCGCCCGGCGGCACGGGCTTCGCCAAGTGCGCGGGCAACTACGCCGCCAGCCTCGTCGCGCAGAAGCAGGCCTCGGACAAGGGCTGCGACCAGGTCGTGTGGCTCGACGCCGTGCACCGCGAGTTCGTGGAGGAGATGGGCGGCATGAACATCTTCTTCGTCTACAACGAGGGCGGCCGCGAGATCGTCGTTACCCCCGAGCTCACGGGCACCCTGCTGCCCGGCGTGACGCGCAAGAGCCTGCTCGACCTCGCTCAGGAGCTGGGCTACGGCGCGGAGGAGCGCAAGATCAGCGTCGCCGAATGGGACGCCGCGCTGAAGGAGGGCCGCATGACCGAGGCCTTCGCCTGCGGCACGGCCGCCGTCATCACGCCCATCGGCAAGGTGAAGTCCACGCACGGCGAGTGGCTCGTGAACGGCGGCCAGACCGGCCCCGTCGCGTCGAAACTCCGCGAGGCCCTGCTGAACATCCAGCACGGCCTCGCCCCCGACACCCACGCCTGGATGCACAAG
>DATJFC010000246.1:0-4491 GCA_035495995.1 Holophagaceae bacterium | reverse complement strand
CCCCGCAGCTGGGGCAGGTCGTCGCCATGCGGGGCAGGGGCTTGTAGCAGAATTTGCAGAGGCGCTGCTGGGTGGCGCTCCGGGGCGTGGGATGGGACCCGGAGCTCTGGGTCATGGGCACGACGGCGGTGCCGAGCGGCCGCGTGTTCTTGTTCACGTCCTGGCGCAGCCTCGTGAGGTCGTCGAGCATCGCGCGGGCGCTGAGGTAGCGGTCGCCGAGGTTCACGGAGAGGGCCTTCATGACCACTTCGGAGAAGGCCTTGGGCACGACGGGATTCCGCAAGTGCGGCGCCACGATCTCCTGTGTCGTCTGCGCCTGGGCGATCTTCAGCGGATCCGCGTCGTAGAACGGGACGGTGCCCGTCAGCAGCTCGTAGATCGTGATGCCGAGGCTCCACAGGTCCGACTGGAACACGGCCCGGCCGCGGAAATGCTCCGGCGCCATGTAGGGCGGCGAGCCGATGCGCGTGGGGGCGTAGGGCACGTGCTGCATCTCCAGCACGCGGCTCGTGCCGAAGTCCGTCACCTTCGCGACGCCCTCCTTGGTGACGAGGATGTTGGCGGGGCGCAGGTCGCGGTGGAGGATCTGGTGGCTGTGCGCGAAGGCGATGGCGGACGCCACGTCGAGGCCGATCTCCAGCGCCCGGACGGGATTGACCGTGCGGTCCCGGCGCACCATGCGGTCCAGGCTCTCGCCGTCGATGTACTCCAGCACCATGAAGAAGACGCCGTTCTTCCGCTCCGTGGTGATGAGCTCGACGATGTTCGGGTGCTTGAGCGCGGCCATGATGCGCGCTTCCTTCAGCTGGTCGACGAGGTTCTCGTCGGGCTGGTGGTGCGGCACCTTCAAGGCCACCTTGCGGTTCACCCAGGTGTCCATGGCCAGGTACACGGCGCCGAACCCCCCCGACCCCAGGCGGTCGAGGATCTGGTACTTGCCCAGCATCTGGTCTTTGGAAAGCACGGGGGGAGCCTCGACCTCAGCATCCCAAGGCGGAGGCTGTGCGGTCAACACAGGCTTCGCGTCTCAGACTGGAGGCTGGAGGTTTTCTTGCACGGCGCCTTCAGCGCCGGTCTTCATTCATGACAGATTGAAGCCCTTGGCCCCCGGCCCGGCTACTCCCAGATGCGGTCGATCAGGTTCTCGTGGTCGTCCCAGGCGGCCAGCAGGTGCCGGATGCGGGGGCGGCCCTCGGGGTCCATGCGGTAGGCCGCGGCGAAGACCTCGCGGTCCTCCATGGTGGCGCGGTGGTGCTGGCGCAGGTGCTCGCCCCAGCTGGAGCTGACGAAGCTCTCCTGGAAGGCGACGGCGTCCTCGCCCCGGCGGGCGGGCTCCTCGAACAGCGACCAGCGGATCGCGCCATCCCGCTTGCGGATGCCGCGGACCTCGCGCATGGCCTCGCGGAAGGCGTCGCAACGGTCCTTCGGGATGCGGTATTCGAGCTGGATGAGGATGGGCCCGGCTTCGAGGTCGATGCCTTCGTCGGGATGCGGCGCGGCGCGGTGGGGCGTCATGTCGGGCTCGTGGTCCAGGGCTTCGATGCGCAGGCGGTGGACGAGGGCCGTGGCGGCCAGGAGCCCGGCGGCCGAGGCGAGGAAGGCGGCGCGGATGCCGAAGCGCGAGGCGATGGAGCCCCAGAAGGTCGCGCCGATGGCCAGGGATCCGCCCCAGCTCATGGTGTAGCAGCCGAAGGCGCGCGCCTTGACCCAGGAGGGCACCGAGAGCTGGATCGCCGTGTTGATGGTGGAGAGCACGCAGAGCCAGGTCATGCCGAAGGCGAAGAGGGCCGCGGCCGCCATCCAGACATTCCGCGAGAACCCGAGCGCCGCCACCGCCGCCACGGCGAGGAGGTGGAACACCAGCAGGAGGCGGTTCGTCTCCATGCGCGCCCGCAGGCGCGGGAGGAAGGCCGTCGCCGAGACCGCGCCGGCTCCGACGCAACCCAGGAGGAGGCCGAAGCCTTCGGAGCTGGTGCGGAGGTGGTGGATGGCGAGGCTGGGAATGAGGCTGAAGACGATGCCGGTGAAGAACACGAAGGCCACGGCCCGGGCGAGGATGACCTGGAGCGGGCGGCTGTGCCGCGCGTAGCGGAGGCCCACGCGCACGGCCCCCATGAACCGCTCGCCGGGCAGGTCCTGGGTGGTGGTCACCCGCTTCCATCGCCAGAGCGCGCCCACGACGGCCAGGAAGCTGAGGGAGTTGAGGGCGAACGCCCAGGCCGGGCCCATCAGGCCGACGATGAGGCCGCCGACGGCCGGCCCGATGGCGCGGCTCACATTGAAGCCGGCCGAATTGAGCGCGACGCCGTTGGCGATCTGGTCCCTCGGCAGCAGCTCGGGGACGATGGCCTGCCAGGCGGGCTGCGTCAGGGCCGCGCCGACGCCGAGGAGCAGCGACATGGCGATGAGCACGCCCGGCGTGATGAGGTGGGCGAAGGTCAGCGCCGACAGCCCCGCGGCCACGCAGAGCATGTAGGTCTGGGCGACGAGCAGCAGCTTGCGCCGGTCGAGGATGTCCGCCAGCGCCCCCGCGGACAGCGCGAGGAAGAGGATGGGCAAGGTGCTGCCCGTCTCGATGAGCGAGATGAGCAGCGGCGAGCGCGTCAGCTCCGCCATCTGCCACTTCTCGCCCACATTCTGGATCCAGGTGCCGATGTTGGACGCCAGGTTGGCGGAGATGAGGATCGCGAAGGCGCGGTGCTTCAGGGGTTCCCAGGCGCCGGATCGGGAGGCTGCGGGCATGGGAAGAGCGTAAACGAAAAGCCCCCGCCGCGGCGGGGGCTTGACGGAGTGCAAGAGCGTTAGCCCAGGAACGCCTTGAGGGTCTTTGGATACCGCGGGTGGCGGATCCTGTTCGCATCCCTCCGGGATGTGCCCGAGGTTCTTGCGAACCTCGGCTCACAAATCCGCCGACCCATGCGAAGGCCGGTTCCGCTCCTAGCCCAGGAACGCTTTGAGGGTCTTTGAATACCGCGGGTGGCGGATTTTCCTGAGGGCCTTGGACTCGATCTGGCGGATGCGCTCGCGGGTGACGGCGAACTCGCTGCCGACCTCCTCCAGGGTGTGCTCGGTGGCCTCGTCGCCCACGCCGAAGCGGAGGCGCAGGACCTTCTCCTCGCGCTCGGTGAGGGTCTTGAGGACGGAGCCGACGGTCTCCTTGAGGCGGGACTGCACCACCTGGTCGATGGGGCTGGAGACGGTCTTGTCCTCGATGAAGTCGCCGAGGTGGGAATCCTCCTCCTCGCCGATGGGCGTCTCCAGGCTGATGGGCTCCTGGGCGATCTTCATCACCTTGCGCACCTTGGACACGGGCATGTCCATGGCGTGGGCGATCTCTTCCGTCGTGGCCTCGCGGCCCAGCTTCTGCACGAGCTCGCGCTGGGTGCGGATGAGCTTGTTGATGGTCTCGATCATGTGCAACGGGATGCGGATGGTGCGGGCCTGGTCCGCGATGGCGCGGGTGATGGCCTGGCGGATCCACCAGGTGGCGTAGGTCGAGAACTTGAAGCCGCGACTGTACTCGAACTTGTCCACGGCCTTCATGAGGCCGATGTTGCCCTCCTGGATCAGGTCCAGGAACTGCAAGCCGCGGTTCGTGTAGCGCTTGGCGATGGAGACCACGAGGCGCAAGTTGGCCTCGATGAGCTCGGCCTTGGCGGAGCGGCTGATGGCCTCGGCGGCCTTGAGGTCGTTGAAGTCCTTGTGGAAGCGAGAGCTGTCCGTCTCGAACTTCGCGAAGAAGTCCTGGAGCGTCTTCTCGATGTGCTCGAACTCCTGCTTGTAGCGCTCCTTCAGCTTGGCGAAGGCGGGGTTCTTCAGGCGGTCCTTCAGCTCGCGCAGCTTGCGCTCGCCGGCCATGACCTGGGCGTGCTGGGCGGTGATCTTGTCGATGAGGCGCGTGACGGCGAGGCTGTTCAGGCCCAGCTTGCGCACCTGGCGCGCGACGCGGCCGCGGGCCCGGAGGATCTCGCGGTCCAGCTTGCGCTTCTTGGGCAGCGTCTTCTCGCCCGCGTCCACGAGCTTCTTGAGGTCCAGCAGCTCCTGGAGGGCCTGGTCGTAGACCAGCAGCTTCTCGAACTGGTGGTGGACATGCTGGGTCGCGCTCGTGCTCTCGGCGTCCTCGTCCTCGTCGACCTCGTCGGAGAGGCCCACGACCTCGCGGATCTTGCCGGGGTTCTCCTTGAGCATCTTGCCGATGTCGATGAGGAGGCCCACGGCGAGGCGGGAGCGGGAGAGGGCGCGCATGACGCTGCGCACGCCGATCTCGATGCGCTTGGCGATCTCGACCTCGTCCTCGCGCTTGAGGAGGGGCACCGTGCCCATCTCCGTGAGGTACATGCGGACGGGGTCGTTGTACTTGTCGGCGTCGGGGCCGTCGATATCGACGTCCAGATCCTTGTCGAGCTTGGCGGTGGGAGCGACGAGCGTGAACTCGGGCTCGATCTGCTCCTTGTTGGCCAGCGCCGATTCCACGGTGCCGCCCACGCCCAC
>DATJFC010000245.1:0-8508 GCA_035495995.1 Holophagaceae bacterium | reverse complement strand
GACTGCAAGGCGATCACATGATCATCACTTTAGCGTGGGATGTGAGGTCGGCCTCGCCCAGCTTGCTCTTCACACTGACGAGGTGCGTGATCTCATCGGAGGAGAGCGCGTTGACCTTCTTGGTCATTTCGGGCGACAGCTGGTTCGCGTCTTTGATGACGCCGGCCTGGGAAAGCACTTCCACGTTGGACATGGGGGCTCCTTGGTTGGGGTGAAGGTTGGCCTGAACGGTAAGGGACGCTGTGCGGGGCGTCAAGCGACTTGGGTCTTGGCGGCGACTTCGGTTTTCACCGGAAGGGCGAGGCAGAGACTCCCGTCTTCGATGAGGAGCTTCCGCGCCGCGAGTGAATCGACGGCGGCCCGGACCGCTTCAGGGGTCGCGAGCCCCTCCAGGCGGGCCAGCGACGCGACGCCATCGCAGGCCCGGAGGACGGCCGCTTCGAGCCCCTCCAGGATCACGAGGGGCTCGGGGGCCACCTCGCGCTGGTCCGTGATGAGGAGGTAGTCGCCCTTGTCGAGCAGGAAGAGGGCGGAGGTCCCGTGGGCCCGCCGCCACGCGTTCACCGCTTCCTCGAGCGGCCGGGTGTATTCGGCCGGGTCCCGGCCGTCCGCGTGGCGGTAGGTGAAGTAGTAGGCCATGCGCGCGGCCTCGTCCTGCTCCAGTCCGAAGACCCATCCATAGGAGGGGTAGGGGCTCACCTCGCTGAAGCCGCGCTTCGCAGCCTCTTCGAAGTTGGGGGAGAAGCGGTCCAGGCGGATGGGGCAGCAGGCCATGGGGGGAGTCAGGTGGTGCAGCAGCGGCAGGCGCTCGGCCATCGCCGCGTAATCGGCGGGGTCCTCCCCGGGAAAGCCATGCAGCAGGTTCCAGACGGCGTTCAGGTCCAGCTCCTGGCACCACTTGATGAACTGGAGGTTCTGCAGGCCGCGCACCCCCTTGTCCATGAGCTTGAGCACGCCGTCCGCCAGGCTCTCGATGCCGGGCTGGAGCGTCGCCACGCCCGCCGACTTGAGGAGGCGGAGCTGTTCCCGCGTGAGGTTCGCCTTCACCTCGTAGAAAAGGGGGGTCTTGTTGCCTTCACCCGCGAGCGAAGGAAGGAAGGTCTTGAAATAGCCCATGTCGAGGATGTTGTCGGCCACCACGACCCCCTGGCCCGGATGGCGCGCCTTCAGCTCGTGGAATTCGCCGAGGGCCCTGCCCGCGCTCTTGCTGCGGTAGCCGAGCCCTTCGCCGTTGAGGCCGCAGAAGGTGCAGTGGTGCTTCTCGCCCCACCAGCAGCCCCGGGAGGTCTCGAAGAGGATGGCCGTCCCGCCGGGCACTTCGAGTCCGAGCCGGTCCAGATCCCGGAAGTAATCCCTGAAGTCGGGCACGGGGAGATCGTCCAGGCTCCGCTCCGGCGCGGCCGTGGGCGGGGGTCCCGCCAGCCAGGGCCGGGCGTGCGAGCTGCCGTCCGCCGGGACCGCGCCCGTCCGCAGGAAGGCGTCCATGGCTTCCGGGAACCGGTGGTCGCACTCGCCGGAAAACACCGCGTCCAGGCAAGGGTGCTGGTCGAAGAGCGCCTTGCCCATGGGGCCTTCGCAATTGGCTCCGCCGATGACCACGAGCGTGCCGGGGCTCCGTTCCTTGATCCGCTTCGCCGCCGCGAGGCTCGCCGCCGTCTGCTCGAAGACGGTCGAAAAGCCCACCACCTTGGGCGCGTGGGCCAGGATCTCGTCCACGCAGGCGTCCACGAAGGCCGCGGCCCGGGGGCGGAGCCCGATGGCCGCTTCGTGGTGGCGGTGGGTCTCGGCGAGGACGCCCGCGAAGCGCTTCCGGTGGTCGGGGTGGCCTCCACGGATCACCTGCTCGATGAACACGGCGGGGTCCCCCGCCCGCCCCAGGGCTTCGGAGAAAATCCACTCGCCCACCAGATCCGCCGGATAAGGGTTCTCCGCGCTCAACCCCTGGTAAAGCGCCGGGCCGATGGCCGCCGCGTAGTCGAGGTTGAAGTAGCGGACCCGCGCCGTGATCCCCTTGGCCTCGAGCCCGCTCGCCAGCAGGCTCAGCCCGAGCGAGGGCAGGTGCACGGGCCCGAAGGGCATGGAGACGAGGAGGATGTCGGGCATGTGAGGCGATTGTAGCCATCCCCCTTCCCCTCCGCGCACAATCAGGGAACCTCTCCGAGAGCCCCATGCCCACGACCGCGAACCGCCCCCTGGATGCCCTGCTGATGGAGGTCCGCAAGGTCATCGTGGGGCAGCCCGGGGTGCTGGACCGGCTGCTCGTCGCCTTGCTCTGCCGCGGCCATGTGCTGCTGGAAGGCCTGCCGGGCCTCGCGAAGACCCGCACCATCCGCACGCTGGCGGACGCCAGCCATCTCGCCTTCCGCCGCATCCAGTTCACGCCGGACCTGCTGCCCAGCGACGTGGTGGGGACCCTCATCTTCGATCCCAAGGCGCTCACCTTCACGCCGAAGAAGGGTCCGATCTTCGCCAACCTCGTCCTTGCCGATGAGATCAACCGCGCTCCCAGCAAGGTGCAGAGCGCGCTCCTCGAGGCCATGGAGGAGCGCCAGGTGACCCTGGGCGATGAGAGTTTCAAGCTCCCCGACCCCTTCCTCGTGCTGGCGACCCAGAACCCCCTGGAGCAGGAGGGCACCTTCCCCCTGCCCGAGGCCCAGATGGACCGCTTCCTCTTCAAACTGCGCGTGGACTACCCCGGCCAGATGGAAGAGCTCGAAGTGCTGCGCCGCGCGGACGGCGCGGGCGAGGCGGTGCGCCCCGTCATGGACGCGGACACGCTGAAGGCCGCCTCCGCCGAGGCCGCGAAGGTCCGCATGGACGACGCGGTGCGCGGCTACATCGTGCGGCTCGTTCAGGGCACGCGGCCCGGCCTGGGCAAGGGCTGGAAGGGCCGGGAGCTGCTGCGCTGCGGCGCCAGCCCCCGCGCGAGTCTCTCCCTCCAGGCCGCCGCCAAGGCCCAGGCCTACCTCCAGGGCCGGGACCACGCCCTGCCCCAGGACATCGCCGACCTCGCCCCCGATGTGCTGCGCCACCGCCTGCTCCTCACCTACGAGGCCGAGGCCGACGGCGTGAAGACGGACGAGGTCATCACCAAGCTGCTGGAGGCCGTGGCCCGTCCTTGAAGCATTTCCGGGTTGACCCTGCCGAGGCCCGACCGGCACACTGGCCCTTGGCCCGTGGCCGGAAGGGAGGTTTCGATGAGCAGTAGACGCTCCACCGTCAAGAACATCGACGAGCCTCCTTCGACCACCGCCGCATAAGGCGGCTTCTCGCAAACCGTCTCCCCGTCCCCCGCGGATGGGGCCATGCTGGTGCGATCGCGCACTCACGGACGGCCCATGATCCAGCGTCTCATCGACAGCGCCTGGGGCCAGGCCACGCACCTCTTCACCGCGCGCGTGAAGGGGAGGCGGTGGCTGGACCTGCTCGTGCTGGCCGCCATGGCCGGCCTCGTCATGGCCTTCCTGCTCGTGGGGAAGGAGTGGACGGGCGCCCACCGGCCGACGGTGGCGATCGACCTCCGCCCCTCCGCCCTGCCCACCTACATGCTGCTCAGCCTCGTGCGGGCGGGCGTCGCCTACACCCTCAGCCTCGCGCTCACCTTCACGCTGGCCTACTGGGCCGCGAAGGACGCCTTCGCCGAGAAGCTGCTCATCCCCATCCTCGACATCCTCCAGAGCGTGCCGCTGCTGGCCTTCCTGCCGCCGGTGATCCTCGCCATGACGCGGCTCTTCCCCCGCAGCAACATCGGGCTGGAGCTCTCGGCGGCCATCCTCATCGTCACCTGCCAGGCCTGGAACATGATCTTCAGCTTCTACCAGAGCCTGAAGACCGTGCCCCCCGAGCTGTCGGACCTGGCCCAGACCTACCAGCTGAGCTGGTACCAGAAGCTGCGCTGGATCGAGCTGCCCTACGCCACGCCGGGCCTCGCCTGGAACTCCATGGTGAGCGTGGCCAACGGCTGGTTCTTCCTCATGGCGGCGGAGGCCTTCAGCGCCGGAGGCCAGAACTTCCTCCTGCCCGGCCTCGGCGCCTACATGCAGACGGCCGTGGACCGCGGCGACCACGTCGCCGAGATCACCGCCGTCGGCGCGGTGCTGTTCCTCGTGGTCGTGCTCGACCGCCTGCTCTGGAAGCCGGTCATGGCCTGGTCCCAGCGCTTCCAAATGGACGAGAACCTGAGGCCCGAGCGCCCCCACAGTTGGCTCCTCACGCTGCTGCGCCGCTCGCGCCTGCTGCGCTGGCTCGAGTACGAGCGCACCCAGCGGCTCATGAAGCGCATCCCCAAGCCCCAGCGCCTCCTGAAGAGCGTGCTGCCGGCGGAGCCCCGGCGGCGGCAGAGGCTCGTGTCGGGCGCCGTCGTCGCGCTCTTCGGCCTCATCCTGCTGGGCCTCGCCCTCGCCGCCTTCAAGCTGGCGCGCATCCTCTCCTTCGTGGACGCGCCCGCCTGGATGCGCCTCTTCAAGGCGGGCGGCGCCTCTTTCTCCCGCGTGATGCTCTCGACGCTGCTGGCCACCCTCTGGACCATCCCCGCGGGGCTCTGGATCGGCATGAACCCCAAATGGGCGAAACGGCTGCAGCCGGCCGTGCAGGTGGCCGTGAGCTATCCCGTGAGCCTCCTCTTCGCGGCCATCACGACGATGCTGCTCAAGGTCCACCTGGGCCTCGGCGCCTCCAGCGTGCTGCTGATGGTGCTGAGCACCCAGTGGTACCTGCTCTTCAACGTCATCGCGGGCGCCCAGGCCATCCCCGGCGAGCTGCGCGAGATGGGCAAGGCCTTCCGCCTCACGCGCTGGGGCCGCTTCCGCACGCTCTACCTCCCGGCGATCTTCCCCTTCCTCGTCACGGGCTGGGTGACGGCCACAGGCGGCGCCTGGAACGCGAGCATCATCACCGAGTTCGTCTCCGGCGGCGGGCACACCTACGCCACCTTCGGGCTGGGGTCCGAATTGCAGCTGGCCACCAGCGCCAACGACATCCCCATGATCGCCGCCTCGTCCCTGCTCATGGCCGGGCTCGTCGTCCTCTTCAACCGCCTGGTCTGGGTGCCCCTGTACCGCGTGGCCGAGCAGCGTTACAACCTGGAGGCCTAGATGAATCTCTGCGAGCTGAAGGGCATCCAGATGCGCTTCCCCGCCAGCGGGGGGCGGCTCAAGCGCGTGCTGGAGGACATCAACGTCACGGTGCGCTACGAGGAGGTGCTCTGCCTCCTCGGCCCCAACGGCAGCGGCAAGTCCACGCTGCTGCGCATCCTCTCCGGCCTGCTCCAGCCCACCAAGGGCGAGGTGCGCTGGCACGGCGAGCGCCTGCGCGGCCTGAACCTCAGCGTCGCCATGGTGTTCCAGAGCTTCGCGCTCGTGCCTTGGATGACCGTGGAAGAGAATGTGCGCATGGTGCTCCGCGCCCGCGAGCTGACGGAGGAAGAGGTCCGCGCCAAGGCCGCCGCCGCCATCCAGAAGGTGGGCCTCGAAGGCTTCGAGGAGGCCTTCCCCCGCGAGCTGTCCCGCGGCACCAAGCAGCGCGTGGGGGTGGCCCGCGCGCTGGCCGTGGACCCCGAGATCCTCGTCATGGACGACCCCTTCAGCCAGGTGGACGCCCTCACCGCCGAAGCGCTGCGCCAGGAGATCCTCGACATCTGGAGCGACGCCGACAACAACCCCTCCAGCATCGTGCTCGTGAGCCACAGCATCCGCGAGGCCGTGCTCATGGCGGACCGCGTGGCCATCCTCGGCGGCAATCCGGCCACGCTGCGCACCATCGTGGACATCCCGCTGCCGCGGCCGCGGGACCCGCGCTCCCGCGAGTACCTGCGCATCGTGGACCAGCTCCACGACATCATCGCCAGCGCCGAGCTGCCGGACGTGCAGGTGACGACGGTGGCGCCCACCGTGGACCTGGACCTCGTCGAGCCCCTGCCCCACGTGCAGAGCCCCGACATCCTCGGCCTCATCGAGTTCCTGGACACGCAGCAGGGCGGCGGCTGCGACCTCTTCCAGGTCGTCGCGCAGACCCACGTGCCCTTCGAGAAGGTGCTGCCCATCGTGAAGGCCGCCGAGATGCTGGACCTGGTGGACACGCCCAAGCGCGGCGTGATCCTCACGCCGCTCGGCAAGCGCTTCGTCGCCGCGGACATGGATCAGCGCAAGGAGATCTGGAAGGCCCAGCTCCTGGACCTGCGCCTCTTCCGCTCGGTGAAGGAGCTCATGGAGCAGCGGGAGGGCGAGCTGAGCCGCGAAGAGCTGCTCCACGAGCTCGCCGTGCGCCTGCCCATGGAGAATGTGGACCAGACCTTCGAGACGCTGGTCGGATGGAGCCGCTTCGGCGAGCTCTTCGCTTACCGCGAGGACCGCGGCGTGCTCACGCCCGAATAGCCCGCCTGGGCAGCGGAGGGGCGCTGGCGGAGAGCCCGACGCCGATGAGGATGAGCAGGACGCCGAGGCCCTGAAGCGGCTTCACGGGCTCGCGCAGCAGCCACCAGGCCAGGCCCACGGTCGCCGCGGGCTGGAGCAGCAGGCCCACGGAGCCCGCGTGGGCCGCCACGTGGCCGATGCCCCAGGTGATGAGGATCCAGGCCGCCACCTGGCACACGAGGCCCAGGCCCACGAGCGCCGCCCAGGCGTGCGGCGCGTAGCCGGCGAAGGGTTCGCCCCGCATGAGCGCGAGCAGGCCGAAGGCCACGACGCAGGTGGCCGTGACGGCGAGGAGCGCGTTGCGCGCGCCGAGGCCGCGTCTCGCCTCCGACAGCGCCACGGTGAAGAGGCCGTAGGCCAGCGAGGCCCCGAACCCGAGCGCCTCGCCGAGACCCGTGCCCCATCGCGCGCCCTTGGCGAGGCCCAGCACCGCCGCGCCGGCCATGGCGAGGGCGAGGCCCGTCCAGGCGCGCTTGCGCAAGCGCGCGCGGAGGAAGGCGACGGAGACGAGCGCCACCCAGAGCGGCGCGAGACAGGCGAGGAGCGTCGCGTTCGCCGCGCTGGTGAAGCGCAGCGACTCGTGCCAGAGCCAGAGATCGGCCACGAAGAGCAGCCCCGCGACGAAGGCCCACCAGCGGTGCCGCGCCTCGCCCCAGCTCTCCTTCGAGAAGAAGGCCAGCAGCGCGATGAAGGGCATCGCCGACAGCATGCGGTAGAAGCCGATGGCGAGCGGGCCCGTGCCGCCTGCGGCCGCGAACTTGGTGAAGATGGCCGCGAAGCCCAGCAGCAGCGCGCCCGCCACCAACATCGTCATGCCCCGGCTGGAGGCGCTCGTGTCGCTCATCCCTCCAGCATCCCATTCTTAGGGCTTTTGGCTCTCGGCTTTTGGCTCTCGGCTTTTGGCTCTTGCTGGCCGAGGCGCATCCTTTGCACGGCCTTGATCGGACGAGCCGCTCGCATGTCTCGCCGGGCGAAAGCCGGGCGCCAAAAGCCCTCAGTTCGACCAGCGGGCCACTTGCTCCCAGATGTCCTCGTCCTTGGAATCGCCGTTGAGGATGATGGCGAAGACGCGCATGCGCCCGTCCGGCATCTGGAGGTAGCCGGTGAGGCTGCGGGCGTCAGCGAGGTAGCCGCTCTTCACCCGGAGGCGGTCGGCCAGCAGGTCCGCGTCCTTGTGCTTGCGCAGCTTGAAGGGCTCGGCCCCGATCGCCTTCAGCGAAGCGATGTATTCGGGCCCCGCCTGGAAGTCGAACCAGGCCGCCCGCAGCACGGTCGCGAGGGTCCGCGCGGCGATGCGGTTCTGCTTGCTGAGCCCGCAGGCGTCCGTGAGCTGGAGCTGGTCGGGGCCGAACCCGAAGTTCGCCTTGTAGAAGGCGAGGATCTTCTGGACGCCCGCCGCGGAGCTGCCGTCGCCGTAGCGCTTCACGAGGGTCTCGATCATGAAGTTGTTGGAGAACTTGTTGATGTCGCCGATGAGCGCGCGGAGCGGGGGGGAGTCGTGGGTGAGCAGGAGCCTCGGCGCCGCGGCCTTCTCCTTGCCCCCTTCGATCGGGATGCCGTCGCCCGAGAGGATGCGCGTGAGGGTGTCCTGGGCGAAGGCCGTGGGGTCGGTCGTGTAGGGCGCGCCTTCGCCGGGCCGGTTGAAGTCGACGGAGAGCGCCGCCAGCGTGGGCCAGGTGTCGCGGGTGGTGTCCTGCCAGCCGTTGCCGTAGAGCTGGCCGTCGAAGAAGCTCTGGTCCGCCACCACGCGGCCCTTCACCTTCGCCACCCCCAGCTTCTTGAGCTGCTCCGCGATGTCCCAGATCTGCTCATCCACCAGCAGCGGATCGCCAGCGCCCTTGAAGACGAGATCGCCCTTCACGACGCCGTTGTCGAGGTCGCCCCAGATTTCGGTCGGGACCGTGTAGTTGGGCTTCCAGGCCTTCATCAGCGCGTAGGTCGTCAGAGCCTTGGTGGTGCTGGCGGGGGTGAGGGCCTGGGTCTCCTTCCAGCCCTCGATGAGCTTGCCGCTCTGGAGATCGTAGATGTCGGCGCTGACCTTGATGTCCCGGGCCTCCAGCCCCTTGGCCCAATCCTCAAAGGACTGGGGCGCCTCCGG
>DATJFC010000244.1:0-2390 GCA_035495995.1 Holophagaceae bacterium | reverse complement strand
GTCCATCGAGACGGCCCGCACCGTCCCCTCCTCGTCGAGGGTGAGTTCCAATTTCACGAGGCCCCTGAAGCCAGGCAGGTCGGGCTTCTTCGGGATCTCCAAGGGTTCCGCTGGAACCGCCTGCACCTGCCCGGGCTGCTTGCCCGCCTCCGCCAGGCGGCGCGCCACGGCGTCGTCGAATTGCGGCGTGACCGGCGCGGCCTTGGCGGGGCGGAAGCGGTCGAAGAATCCCATGGCCGGATTATCCCACGGCCAGTGCCGTTCGGCCCGCGCAGGCCTCCGTCCGGCGACTTGAGCTGCTAAGCCCGCGGCCTTGGGCCATGCTGATGTCATGCGCGCCCCCGCCCTCGCGAGGCATTTCCGCCGTCGTATTTCACGACCCATCCCGTGGGTGGTGATGGTCATCTTCTGGGTGATCTTCTCCAGCTTCTACTTCCTCATCTCCGGCCACCTGAGCGGGTCGCGATCCATCCTCATCTTCCACGCCATCTTCAGCCCCGGCCTCGCCAGCTTCTCCTATTGCTTCCTTTCGGGTCTGCCCTGGCGCTACACCGGCGACGACCGCCTGCAGGCGCCCTTCCCCCGCGGCCTCGTCCAGGCCCTCCTGTTCAACACGCTTCTCATCGCGATCCTCACGGCTGTGGCGCTGGCCATCCTCCGTGCGGGAGGGATCGTCCTTCCCGATACGGGGTTCACCGGCGGGAAGCCGAACGAGTACTTCCACCAGATGGGCGCCCAGCTCATCTTCGCGTTGCCCATCTTCACCGTCATCGGCGGGCTCATCACCATCAGCGAGACGGTGGAGGAGGAGAAGACGCACGCGCTGGAGCAGCTGCAGGAGGCCCAGTGGATCCTCCTCCGCGGCCAACTCTCCCCCCACGTGCTCTTCAACGCCCTCAACGGGCTCGCCGAACTGGTGCACCGCGACGCAGACGCCGCGGAGGCCGCATTGCTGGACTTGGCGGGGCTCTACCGCGCCCTCCTCGATCACGGAGACAAGATCCGCGCGCCGCTGGGCGATGAACGGCGCCTCCTGGAGCGCTACCTCGGCGTGGAGAGCATGCGGCTGGGGTCGAGGCTCAAGGTCCTCTGGGATTGGGACACTGGGCTGGATCGCGCCCAGGCGCCCCCCTTCCTCCTCCAGCCGCTGGTGGAGAACGCCATCAAACACGGGATTTCAAGCTCGGCCCAGGGAGGGGAGCTCCGCATCGAGGCCCGGCGGCAGCTCTACGGCACCGTGCTGCGCGTCGCCAACACCGGCCTGCCGCCCCGCCTCGTGCTCGGGCATGGCGTGGGGCTCGCGAATCTGGAAGCCCGCCTGCGCCTCGCCTACAAAGGGCGCGCCTCCTTCCGTCTCTTCGAAGAAGAGGCCTGGACCGTCGCCGAGATCACCTTGCCGGAGGCCGGATGAAACCCCTTCGCGTCGCCCTGGCGGATGACGAACCTCTGGCAAGGGCGCGTCTCTCCCGCCTCCTGCGCGAGGCCGGCTGTGAGGTCGTCGCGGAGCTGGAGGACGGCACGGCGGTCCTCGCCTGGCTCCAGGCCGCGCCCTCCGTCGACGCGCTCTTCCTCGACATCCACATGCCCGGCGCCACCGGGCTCGAGGTGATGGCGGAGCTGCCCGAGCGTCTCCCCGTGGTCTTCGTCACCGCGTTCGCGGAACACGCCGTCCGGGCCTTCGAGGCCGCCGCGGCGGATTACATCCTCAAACCCCTCTCCGCCGACCGCCTGTCAAAGTGCCTGGCCCGCCTGCGCGAGCGCCCTTCCACGGCTCCGCAGGCGCCCCACGCCGGCGCCGGCGGCCGCTATCCGGTGAAGGCCGGCGAAGGCCACCTTTTCCTGGAGCTGCGGCGCACCACCCACTTCGAGGTGGAAGACGAAGTCGTCTGGGCCTGGAGCGGCGGTTCTAGGTTCCGCACCGGCTGGACCACGCTGGCGGAAGTGGAGCAGGCCTTCCCCTCCGCCGGGGTGCTGCGCATCCAGCGCCACCTCCTGCTGCGGCCCGAGGCCGTGCTCGGCCTCCGCCCCCTGGAGGGCGGCCGGGCCTCCGTGCGCGTGGGCGAAGGCCTCGAACTGGAGGCCAGCCGAACGGCCACGCCGAAGTTGAAGGAGCTCTTGGGGCTCTAGTGCTGGGTTCTTCCCTGGAAAGGCGAAGGGCCCCTTTCGGGGCCCTTCGCTCGCCTGGCGGACCAGGGCTTGAAGCTGGATTAGAAGTTCACCTTCACGCCGAAGCGGTAGCGGCGGCCTTCCTGCCAGTTGGTGTCCTCACCGAAGGTGGGGCTCACCTGGCCGGAGGTATCCGTGTAGGTGTCGTCGAAGTAGGTCGCGCCGCGGGTGTTGAAGGCGTTGAACACGTTCGCGAAGGGGCTGACCTTGACCTTGCCGATCTT
>DATJFC010000243.1:0-3815 GCA_035495995.1 Holophagaceae bacterium | reverse complement strand
CTACACCGCCGGGCTCTTCGAGGTGGGCGACCAGGCCAGGCTCTATGTGGGCCGGGGCCTCGGCGTCGTAGGCCTGCCCCTGCGCATCCAGGCGCCGCCGGAGATCGTCGTGATCACGCTGGCTCGGAACTGATTCTAATTTTTTCGAAATACCGTCTTGCGCGCTATTTCCACACATCTAGAATGATGGCTGGGAGGCCACCTTGGCCAAGCAGCTGGACAGGCAGGCGGAGCGGATGAAGGCCCTGGGGCATCCCTCCCGCCTGGCGATCCTGCGCCTGGTCGTGCGGGGCGAACAGGACGGCACGCCGGCCGGCGAGATCCAGGCCGCCCTCAAGATCCCCGCGAGCACCCTCAGCCACCACCTTGACGCGCTCGCCTCCACCGGCCTCCTCGTTCCGGAACGGGAAGGCACCTTCATCCGCTACCGCGCAGACTTCACGGAGCTGCGCAGGCTCACCGACTACCTCTGGGAGGACTGCTGTGGCGGCGGAAAGAGCTGCTGCTGACTTTTTTTCTCCCGATATTTCCAACCTTATCGAATCAAGGAGACCCCATGCAGGGCGTCCTGAAACCCCATCTCTCGCTCGATGTCAGCGACCTCGAGGCCTCCCTGGCCTTCTACGGCCGGCTCTTCGGCGCGGAACCCCTGAAGCGCCGCCCCGGCTACGCCAAGTTCGACCTGGCCTCCCCCGCCCTGAACCTCGCGCTGGTGGAGCACGCCCCCAGCGGGCGCAATGTGAACCACTTCGGCGTCCAGGTGGATTCCGCCGCGGCCGTGGAAGCCGCCAAGGACCATCTGCGCGCCGCCGGGCTCCTGGACCTCGTGGAGGAAGGCACGGTGTGCTGCTACGCCAAGCAGGACAAGGTCTGGGCCGTGGATCCCGACGGCAACCGCTGGGAGTTCTTCGCCGTGCTTGAGGACGCGGACCGCATGAAGACGGATGACAGCGCCTGCTGCGTGGACGCCGCGCCCGCGTCCTGCTCGACCGCCGACGCCTGTGTGACGACGAAGGCCGAGACCGGCCATTGCGGATGCTCCGCGTGATCCGCCCCTTCGACCTGAAACGCCGCCTCGCCGCCGAGGCGCTGGGCTCGGCCCTTCTCGCGTCCGTCGTCGTGGGATCGGGAATCATGGCCCAGCGCCTCTGCGGCAACGACGGCCTCGCGCTGCTCGCCAACGCCCTCGCCACGGGCGTTGGGCTGCTGGCGCTCATCCTCGCCTTCGGCCCCGTCTCGGGCGCCCACTTCAACCCGGCCGTGAGCCTGGCCTTCCTGCTCACGGGCAAGCTGCGCCGCGCCCACGCGGGCGCCTACGCGCTGGCACAGACGGGCGGGATGATCGCGGGCGTCCTCGCCACCCACGCCATGTTCGGCCTGCGGCTGGTCCAGGCTTCCGCCCACGCGCGGAACGGCGGACCCCAGCTGCTCAGCGAGGCGATCGGCACTTTCACGCTCGTATCCGTGATCCTGCTGGCCGACCGCCTGGATGGCCGCCGCACGCCCTACGCGGTCGCGGCCATCGTCACGGGCGGCTACTGGTTCACCGCCTCCACCTTCTTCACGAACCCCGCCATCACCCTCGCCCGCAGCCTCACCGACACCTTCTCGGGCATCCGCCCCGCCGACGCGCCCGCCTTCATCGCGGTGGAATGCGCTTCCGCCGTCCTCGCCGCGGGCTTCGCACGGTGGCTCTTCAAACACCACCCCGTGGAGGCCTGATGGACATCGTGATCTTCGCCTGCGTCCAGAACGCCGGACGCTCCCAGATGGCCGCGGCCTTCTTCAACGCGGCGGCCGATCCCGCCAAGGCCCGCGCGATATCGGCAGGCACGCGGCCCGCGGGCTTCGTGCATCCGGAAGTGGTCGAAGTGATGCATGAAGCGGGCCTCGACCTTTCAGGCGCCGTTCCGCGGCGCCTCACGCCGGACCTGGCCGCGGACGCGGCCTGGCTCATCACCATGGGCTGCGGCGAGGACTGCCCCGTCGTGCCGGGCGTGGCGCGGGACGACTGGCCGCTCCCCGACCCGCATGGCAAGGACCTGGACGCCGTGCGCGGCATCCGCGACGCCGTGCGCGCGAAGGTGGAGGCCCTTATCTCGGATCAGGGCTGGGGCTGATTCATCTATTGATGCCAGCCGCAATTATTGCAGTAGCCCCGCGCCTCATAGGCCGCGCGGCTGGCGCGGTCCTGGCCGCGGGCCCGCCAGAAGAGCGGCGCCCAGATGAGGGCGAGGATCCAGATCGGCAGGCTCGTGCGCAGCACGGCGCCTTCCGGCGCGAAGAAAGGCGCGAGGAAGCCGAGCCACAGGAAGAACCCGAAGAGGGTTCCGTGCAGCACCATCTTGCGCGAGGGCGGCGCGAAGGCGTCCAGCTCCCGCGGGTCGGCGCCGGGCTTCCGGACTTCTTCGAGGTAATGCTGCGCCACAGTGCCGAGAAGCTCAGATCCGCATTGGGGGCAGGCCATCACTTGGCCTGCCTCGACGCGCCGAAGGGGTCTCCGGGCTTCCACTGCGGCATCGCGGGCGCGTCCGCCACCGTGTAGCCGAGGTCCAGCGTGAACTGCCCCATCTGGACCATGCCGCGCAGGTCCCACTTGGGGTCGTACTCGTCGCTGGGCTGGTGGTAACGCTGGTCGTAGCTGTCGGCCCTCGCCTTCTGCGCCTTGGCGTCGCCGAGGAACTGCTCGCCGCTCTCGATGGAGAAGGCGGGGATGCCCGCCTTGGCGAAGCTGAAGTGGTCGCTGCGGAAGTAGCCGCCGCCGGTGTCCGGGGTGGGCGCGTCCACGCTGAGGCCCATGGCCTTCGCCACCGCGCGGCCCGTGGCGCCCAGCGTCGTGCGGTCCGCGCCCGGCAAGGCGATGTCCTTCGTCGGCCCCACCCAGTTGATGGCGTCGAGATTGAGGTCGCAGGCGGTCCTGTCCGCGGGCCAGAGCGGGTGGGCGCCGTAAGCCGCCGAGCCCAGCAGGCCCTGCTCCTCCGCGCACACGAAGAGGAAGATCTGGCTGCGCTTCGCCGGATGCTTCATGGCCGCTTCGGCCATGGCGAGCACCGTGGCGGTGCCCGAGCCGTTGTCCACGGCGCCGTTGTAGATGCCGTCCTTGCCGGCCTTGATGAGGGCCGGGTCGATGCCCAGATGGTCCCAGTGGGCGCTGTAGATGACCGCCTCGTCCTTCAGCTTCGGGTCGGTGCCGGGGACGACGCCCGCGACATTCGCCTGGTCGATGATCCGCACCTGGCTCACGAGCTCGCCGCTCAGCTTCATGTTCAAGGGCACGGGCTGGAAGTCGCGCGTCTCCGCCTTGGCGCGCAGCGCGTCGAGATCGAGGCCCGCGGCCTTGAAGATGCGGCGGGCGGAGGCGTCCGTGATCCAGCCTTGGATGCCGTTCTGGGGCTGCCCTGTTCCCGTGAGCTGGAAGCGCTCGCCGCCGTTGCTGTTCTCCACCACGCTCCAGCCGTAGGTGGCGGAAGCGTCCGTGTGGATGAGGATCACGCCCGCCGCTCCGCGCCGCGCGGCCTCTTCGTACTTATAGGTCCAGCGGCCGAAGTAGGTGAGGGTCTTGCCGCCGAAGCGGTCCGGCTCCGCCGCCGTGGGCTGCGGGTCGTTCACCATCATCACGAGGATCTTGCCCTTGCAGTCCAGGCCCTTGTAGTCGTCCCATTTCTCGCCGGGCGCGGAGATGCCGTAGCCGACGAAGACGAGGGGCGCGTCGAAGGCGACGCGCGGATTCGTGGTCCCCGTGCCCACCACCATCTCGGGGCCGTACGCGAGGGTGATGGGCTCGCCGCCGCCCGTGAAGCTGAGCTGCGTCGCCT
>DATJFC010000242.1:0-6406 GCA_035495995.1 Holophagaceae bacterium | reverse complement strand
TTGTCGCTGTCGGAGCTGTCCAGGTCGACATCCATGTCGTCCTTGGAAGTCTTGGCCACCGGCTCGACGTGCTGGTACTCCGGCTCCAGCTGGGCCTTGGCCGCGAGGGCCGCCTCGGGGGTCTCGCCGACGCCGATGCCCAGGCGGCCCAGCAGGCCGAGGGCGGTCTCCAGGTCCGAGGGGCTGGAGGCCGACTCGGGCAGGAAGTTGTTCAGTTCGTCGAAGAGGAGGTAGCCGCGGGACCTTGCAAGGGAGATGAGAGCCTTGGTGTGCTCGTAGTAGGCTTCACGGGAGAGCGTCAGCTGCATTCAATCCTCAAAGAAGGAAACCGGTAGGCACCCCACCGGACTCGCCCGGGCACACTAAGGCCAGTGTGCGGTTCGGGCCGGAACCATTTAGTATGGAATGTTTGCGCGTTCGCGCAAGGTCTGGATCGATCCGGACGCCCTAGCGGGAGATACGCAATTGGCGGGCCAATTGACTCTTGCGAGCCAGCAGTTCCGACAATCGGCCTTCCAGGCGCCCTTGCATCTCTTTGTCGGCCATGACCCGCGGTTCCTGTAATTGACGCTGGAGGGTCCGGATCTCCCGGTCCACGAACTGGGCCTCGACCCGGCCCAGGACCGGCTCGGGATCCAGGGCCGCGTCCAGCTCGTCCCGCCGCGACACCTGGGCTTCCAGCCCGCGGATGAGGGTGAGGACTTCGCCCGGCAGCTCGTTCTCGTCGCCTTCGGCATCCAGCAGGACCTGGAGCAGGGGCGCGCCTTCGAGGCCCTCCCACCAGGCCGCGGGCACGGATTGGACCCGGTCCCGGTGCCCGGCCCGGCAGAGCAGGAGCAGCGAGCGGACGGCCTCGTCCAGGGTCGCCCGGGCGATCGAGACCGGCAGCGGGCGGGCGGGCGCTTCAGCCTGGGGCTTCCGGGCCCGGTCCAGCTCGCTCATGGGCACTTGCAGCTGGTGGGCCAGGCTGGCCAGCAGCTCCCGGGTCTCAGGCGCGTTGGGCAGATAGGGGAGGAAGGCCTGCAGCTCGCGGAAGGCCTCCATGCGCTCCGTCACGCGGCGCACATCTTTGCCCTCCATGGCCCGGTCGATGACGAAGCTGGCCCAGTCCGGGGCCTTGCGGAGCATTTCGCGGAAGGACTCGGCGCCGATCTTCATGCACCAGGTGTCGGGGTCCTCGCCAGGCGGCAGTTCCAGCAGGCGCACATCGAAGCCGAGGGGCAGGGCCAGGCGCAGGCTCTTCTCCATGGCCCGCCTCCCGGCCGCGTCCCCGTCGAAGCAGAGCACCAGGCGCTTGGTGAACCGGTGGACCTGGTGAAGGTGCTCTTCCGTGAGCGCCGTGCCCAGGGGCGCGACCACGCCCGCGAGGCCCTCCTGCTGGAGCTGGAGCACGTCGAAGTAGCCCTCCACCACGAGGGCGCCGTCCCGTAGCGCGCCTTTGGCCCGGTGCATGCCGAAGAGCGTCGATCCCTTCTTGAAGAGCGCCGTCTCGCGGGTGTTGAGGTACTTGGGCTTCTCATCGCCGAGCACGCGCCCGCCGAAGGCCACGAGGCGCCCGCGGCTGTCGTGGATGGGGATGGTGAGGCGGTTGCGGAGGAAGTCGATCTGCGTGCCGCGCTCGCTGCGGGAGGCGAGCCCCGATTGCTCGATGAGGTCCACGCTGACATCCAGGCGGCGGAGATGGGCGACGAGCTTCTCCCAAGCGTCCGGCGCGGCGCCGAAGCCCGCCTCCTTCGCGAAGGCCTCCGTGATGCCGCGGCCCTTCAGGTAGGCGAGCGCGGCTTCGTTGCGGAGGAGCTCGGCGGCGTAGAAGCTCTGGGCCGCTTCCAGCACGGAGCGCAGGCGCTCTTCCTGGTCCACGGCCTCCTTGGGCCGCTCGCGCCGCTCGGGCAGGGCGATGCCCGCCTGCCGCGCGAGCAGGTCCAGCGCCTCCGGGAAGGTGAGGCCTTCCCGCTCCATAACCCAGGTGAAGGCGTCGCCATGCTTGCCGCAGCCGAAGCAATGGTAGAAGCCGCGCTGGGGCACCACCTGGAAGCTGGGCGAGCGCTCCGAATGGAAGGGGCAGAGCCCGCTCCAGGCCGCGCCGCTCTTCTTCAGCTTCACCGCCTGGCCCACGAGCGCCACGAGATCCGTGGCCTCCTTCACCTGCTCCACGATCTCGCGGTCTTTCATAGGGTGGACCGGATCTCGTCTTCGGAAAGGATGCGGTCGCTCTTCTTCGCCAATCCCAGGATGCGCTCCACGCGGTCGGGGTTCACATCGAAGCCGTTCATCTCGAGCCAGTAGATGACATTGCTGTGGCCCGCCATGGGGCCGATGACGATCTCCTGGCGCCGGTTCACCAGGGCCGCGGGCACGCCGGAATAGACGGCGTCGGCCAGCGCCTTGTCGCCGCGCCGCAGGGCCTTCACGATCGCCGCCGCGTGGACGCCCGTGCCGGTGCGGAAGGCGTCCCGGCCCAGGAGCGGGTAGTTCGCGGGGATCTCGTAGCCCACGAGCTCCGCCACGCGGTCCGCGAGGGCGGGCAGGTCGGACAGGTCGCCGGTCCAGTGGCCCATGAGCATGAGGTTCACCATGAGCTGGTCCATGGCCACATTCCCGCACCGCTCGCCGATGCCGAGGATGGAGCCGTGGATGCGGTCCACGCCGGTCTCGAAGGCCGCGATGGCGTTGGCGACCCCGAGGCCCCGGTCGTTGTGCCCGTGCCAGTCCAGGCGCACATCCGGGTGGTCCTTCAGCAGCGTCTCCTTGGTGAAGCGCACCAGGTTGCGCACGCCCTGGGGCGTGGCGTGGCCGCAGGTGTCGGAGAGGCAGATGGACTGGGCGCCCTCCTCCAGCGCGGCCTTGTAGATGGAGGTGATGACCTCCGGCTTCGCGCGGGTCGTGTCCTCCGTGACCATCATCACGGGCACTTCCTGCCGGCGGCAGAAGGCCACGGCCTTGCGCACGGTGTCCACGACGAAGGCCAGGTCCCAGCCCTCCACGTCCATGCGGACGGGACTGGAACCCACGAAGGCGCCGGCCTCCAGGGGGAGCCCCACGCGCTGCTGGATGTCCGCCACCTGCCGGAGGTCTTCCTCCACCGTGCGCACCGCGGCGTTGGGGTAAAGAGGCAGGCGCTGGTCGCGGATCTCCGTCAGCAGCGCCTTCACTGACGACACGGCCTTGGGCCCGGCCCCGGGCATGCCCAGGTCGATGGCGTCGACGCCCAGCCGGGCGAGACGGTGGAGGAGGTCCCGCTTGGCCGCGATGGGCGGATCCAGCACCGAGGGGCTCTGCAGGCCGTCGCGCAGCGTCTCGTCGTTGAGCAGAGGGATGCGCCCGCCGTCGTCGCCGTCGGCGTTCCAGTCGTGGATGAGCCGGTGGAGGGCACTCATGGGGCATCCAGGTTACACCCGGGCCATGGAGGCTCGGGGTTCCGCCTTTCCTGGGCTACCATGGAGGATTGAACATTCGAGGTGAGGGATGGCCACCGCCCGCGTGAAGGAAATCCTGTCCTGGTATTCGTCGGAGAACCCCGGCGTGAAGGCCAATCTGGCCCGGATGATGAACACGGGCCGCCTCGCCGGCACCGGCAAGTTCGTCATCCTGCCCGTGGATCAGGGCTTCGAGCACGGCCCCGCCCGTTCCTTCGCGCCGAACCCCGGCGGCTACGACCCGCGCTACCACATCGAACTGGCCATCGAGAGCGGCTGCAACGCCTACGCGGCGCCCCTCGGCTTCATCGAGCATGTGGCGAGCGACTACGCCGGCGACATCCCGCTCATCCTGAAATTGAACAACAGCGACATCCTCAGCAAGGGCCACGAGCCCTGCTCGGCCATCACGGGTTCCGTGGAGGACGCGCTGCGCCTGGGCTGCGCCGCCATCGGCTACACCATCTATCCCGGTAGCGGCGACCGCAACATCCAGTACGAGAACCTGCGGGAGCTGATCCTCGAGGCCAAGGCCGTGGGCCTGCCCACCGTGCTCTGGGCCTATCCGCGCGGCGCGGGCCTGAGCAAGGACGGCGAGACCGCCGTGGATGTGGCGGGCTACGCGGCCCAGATCGCGGCCCAGCTCGGCGCCCATGTCATCAAGGTGAAGCCGCCCAAGAAGCACCTCGAAGTGAAGGAGGCCGCCGCGGCCTTCGAGAAGGCCGGCATCCCCATCGAGACGCTTTCCGACCGCGTCAAGGAAGTGGTGCGCAGCGCCTTCAACGGCCGCCGCATCATCATCTTCAGCGGCGGCGAGGCCAAGGGCACGGAGGATGTGCTCAAGGAGGTTTCGGAGCTGGCCAAGGGCGGCGCCTTCGGTTCGATCATGGGCCGCAACGCCTTCCAGCGTCCCAAGAAGGACGCGATCAAGCTGCTCCACGATGTGATGGACATCTTCGCCAAGGCTTGATGAAGCTCTTCGCGATCTCAGGGAGCCTGCGGGAGCGCTCCTTCAACACGGCGCTCCTGCGGGCGGTCCAGGGCCTGCTTCCCGGAGGCATCGCTGTCAGCCTCTACGGGGGCTTGGCGGAGTTGCCGCACTTCAACCCCGATCTCGACGCGGACCCCGCGCCCGCGACCGTCGCGGGCCTGCGCGCCTGCATCGCGGAAGCCGACGGCGTCCTCATCTGCAGCCCCGAGTACGCCCACGGCGTGCCAGGTTCGCTGAAGAACGCCCTCGACTGGATCGTCTCCTCGGGCGAGTTCACGGACAAGCCGGTGCTGCTCATCAACGCCTCGCCGTCCTTCATGGGCGCCTCGCTCGCGCAGGAGAACCTGGCGGAGATCCTGCGGGTCATGGGCGCGAAGCTGCCGGACGCGGCCCTCTTCGCCGTGCCCGGCGTGAGCCGGAAGATCGGCGCGGACGGCGCGCTGGAGGCGGAGACGGCGCAGGCGCTCAAGGCCGCCTTAGCGGCCTTCGTCGCCTCCATCTGAGGCCTGCTCGCCTCGGCAGCATTCATCGATGTTGAGGCCGCAGGCGAGGCACTGCTCATGCCCGTGGACATAGACCCGGCCCGCGGCCTGGCCGCAGTAGGGGCAGCGTTCCTTCGCATCCATCGGATCATTCTGCCTGACCACTGGTAGCCGTTGAAGCGCGGGCCCGGTGGCGCCATCATCACGGGCATCCCGAGGTGGACCATGGCCGTGACGGTGGACGAGATCTTCCAGCGCATGAGCGCGACCTTCCTGCCCGAGAAGGCGGCAGGCGTGAGCGCCGTCGTCGCGTACCGCATCACGGGCGAGGGCGGCGGCGACTACTCCTCCGTCATCAAAGACGGCGCGTATTCGCTGGAGACGGGCCTCCGCGCGGACGCGCAGGCGACCCTCACCATGGCCGCGCCGGACTGGATCGGCCTCAACGAAGGCACCCTCGATCCCATGACGGCCTTCGTGAGCGGCAAGCTCAAGATCTCGGGCGATCAGGGCCTCGCCCAGAAGTTCCCGCGCTACTTCAAGCGCCCCAGCGGCAACGGCTCGGGCATCCCCCTCGCCGAGCTCGTGCCCGCGCGGCTCGCGCTCCTGGCGCAGGCCTTCCGCATCGCCACGAAGGACGCGGCGTGGGGCAGCGGCCCGGAACTGAAAGGGGATGACGCGGCCGTGCGCGGCCTGGTGGAAGGCCAGATCGAGCCGGGTCCCGCGCTGCTGGGCGGCCAGCTCGTCTTCGCTGGGGACATGGGCCTGCTGCGATCCGCCTGGGCCGCCTGGAGCGCGGCGCCCGTGTCGCGCCCGAAACCCAAGCGGCCGTCGATGCTCGCGCTGGGCTGGGCCTGGATCAAAAGCAAGTTCTGAGCGCCGTCACGCGAACGCGTAATCCAGCGTGACGGGCGATGCTTCCGCGTGGCCGGAAGCGAACCCGCCCGTGCCGCTCAGGCCCACCAGTTCTCCGGCCCCGGAACCGGGCACCACGGACCATCGGGTCTTCGCGAGGCCGTCCTCGAAGACGCCTTCGTGCTTGAGCACGAAACTGCCGCGCTTCCCGGCGAGACTGCCCGTGACGCGTTCCAGGCCGGTGTAATGGACGGCTTGGTCGGCCACATAGACCATCAGCAGCCGCAGGCTGCTTTCGCCCTCCCAGTCTCCCGAGTAGCGGTTGCGGGCATGGACGATGGTGAGCTTGTGCTCGCCTGGCGCTTCGTCCTGGGGCGTCTCGTCCCAGGACAGGCCCTTGCAGGACGCGGTGGCTCGGATGCTCATGGTCGCTCCTTCGCGATCCCGTGAAAGTATCGAAGAGCGTCTTCGCGCGATTGTAAAAGCGCGACAGCGTGGAATGCTGGAGCCATGGAACGGCCTGGAGCGTCACCAGCGCGCGGCGTGCTCCGCCCGGAGCGGACCGGCGGCGTCTTCCATCACGACCGGCGCCTCCCCTCCCCGGACCTGGCGGACTTCGTCGCGCATTTCTGGAGCGTCGCCTGGGATCTCCGGGGCCATGA
>DATJFC010000241.1:0-4560 GCA_035495995.1 Holophagaceae bacterium | reverse complement strand
CCGCCGCGGTGTTCGCGTTCGCCTTCACCGGGCCCGCCCTGGATTGGCCACTGCTGGGACGGCTGGGGCTCTTCTTCGCCAAGGCGGGGACCTTCGTTTTCGGCTCGGGGCTCGCCATCGTTCCGTTCCTCTACGGCGGCGTCGTGCAGGAGCACCACTGGCTCAACGAACGGCAATTCCTCGACGCCGTGGCCGTCGCGATGATCACGCCGGGTCCGGTGGTCATCACGGTGGGCTTCATCGGCTACCTGGTCGCGGGCTTCCCCGGCGCTTGCGTCGCGGCCCTGGCCACCTTCCTGCCCTGCTGGTGCTTCACCGTGATTCCAGCGCCCTACTTCCGGAAGCACGGCGCGCGCCCTGGAGTGAGGGCTTTCGTGGACGGCGTCACGGCCTCGGCCATCGGAGCCATCGCCGGCGCGGTGGTCGTGCTCGGGCGCCGGAGCGTCTGCGACCTGACGACCGCCGGGATCGCCGCGGGAGCGCTCCTGGCGCTCTGGCGCTTCCCGAAGCTGCCGGAGCCGCTCCTCATCGCGGCCGCGGGGTTGCTGGGCCTCCTGCTCCGAGTCTGAGAGGGCCGTCCATATCCCTTCTCTGAAACCGAAGTGAGTCCAGCTAGAATGGAGGGTTCGGAGTCGCCATGCTCGCTGTGCAAAACGTCACCATGCGCTACGGCGCCAAGATCCTCTTCGAGGACGTGACCACGACCTTCAACCCCGGAAACCGCTACGGCCTCACGGGCCCTAACGGCGCTGGCAAGTCCACCTTCATGAAGATCCTGGCCGGCGAGATGGAGCAGCAGACGGGCCTCGTGCAGAAGCCCCGCAAGATGGGCATCCTGCGCCAGGACCAGTTCGCCTTCGACGCCTTCCGCGTCATCGACACCGTCATCATGGGCAACAAGGGCCTGTGGAACGCGCTCGAGGAGCGCGACGCCATCTACGCCAAGGCCGAGATGAGCGACGAGGACGGCATCCGCGCCGCGGAGCTGGAGGGCGTCGTCGCCGATGAGGACGGCTACACGGCGGAGGCCGACGCGGCCGTGCTGCTGGACGGTCTCGACATCCCCGAGGAGCTCCACGACCGCAAGATGAGCGAGCTCCAGGGCGGCCAGAAGGTCCGCGTGCTGCTGGCGCAGGCGCTCTTCGGCCATCCCCAGGCGCTGCTGCTGGACGAGCCCACCAACCACCTGGACCTCGAATCCATCCACTGGCTGGAGAACTTCCTCCAGCACTACGACGGCACGGTCATCGTCATCTCCCACGACCGCCACTTCCTCAACAACGTCTGCACGCACATCGCCGACATCGACTACCAGACCATCATCCAGTACACCGGCGGCTACGACGACATGGTCATGCAGAAGACCCAGCTGCGCAGCCGCATCGAGGCCGACAACGAGCAGCGGGAGAAGAAGATCGCCCAGCTGAACGAGTTCATCGCGCGCTTCGCCGCGGGCACCCGCAGCAGCCAGGTGAACAGCCGCCGGAAGGAGGTGGAGCGCCTGGCCCCCGGCGAGCTCTCCCGCTCCAACATCCAGCGGCCCTTCATCAAGTTCGAGCAGCGGAAGCCCGGCGGGCGGTACGCGCTGGAATTCGAGGGCGTGAAGAAGGGCTACGACGGCATCGAGGTCATCAAGGGCTTCTCGGCCATGGTGCAGCGCGGGGAGCGCATCGCCCTCATGGGCCGCAACGGCGTGGGCAAGTCCACGCTCCTGAACGCGCTGCTGGCGAACGCGCCCCAGGTGACGGAGGCCAATCTCTCGCTGGACGCGGGCACGGTGAAGTGGGGCCACGAGACCAGCGTCGGCTACTTCGCCCAGGACTTCCGCGAAAGCATCCCCAGCGGCATCACGATGATCGACTGGCTCCGCCAGTTCGATCCCGACGCCACCATCGAGCAGATCCGCGGCGTGCTAGGCCAGATGCTCTTCCGCGGCGAAGAGGGCACCAAGAAGACGGAAGTCCTCAGCGGCGGCGAGGCCTGCCGCCTCATGTTCTGCAAGCTCATGCTCCAGAAGCCGAACATCCTCGTGCTGGACGAGCCCACGAACCACCTGGACCTGGAAGCGGTCATCGCCCTCAACACCTGCCTGCAGACCTATCCGGGCACGCTCCTGCTCGTCACCCACGACGAGGACCTCATCGACGAGGTCGCCACGCGCATCTGGGACTTCAAGAACGGCTCCATCACGGACTTCCAGGGCGTCTACGCCGAGTACCAGGCGAAGGCCGGCGCCTAGCCGGGCTGCTCGCCGGCGCCGTCATGCGCGGCCTTCCGCCAGCCTGCGGTTTGGAACGCGCGAATCGCAGGCTGACGAGCTGCTTGAGCGGGATGAGCGGGATGAGGCCCGCCGCGCGGCCCGGAACCCGACGCCCGGAGCCGGACCCAAGTATCATCCGGGCATGGTGACGCCGCCGCCCACGCCCGAGGAGATGGATCGCATCCTCGCTTTTTCCGAGCGGCTGGGCCCCTGCCAAGACCTCGACGCCCTCGGCGCCGCCCTCCTTTCGGAGTTCGAGGGTGGCGGTGCCAGGTCCATCGCCCTGGAGCTGGCGCCCGCGATGCAGGGCGCCTCCGCGCGCAGCTGGGCGCGGGGGCCGTCGTCCGAGCACCGTCTCGACCTCCCGCTGGAGACGCCGCTCGGCCCCGTCGGCCGGATGCGCCTGGGCTTCGACGAGGCGCCCGGGGCCCGGACGCGCCTGGAGATGGACCGTCTGCGCCGCTCCGTCACCTATGCCTGCGACCGCGTGCGGCGGCTCATGGACCTCGACGAGACCAACCGCCGTCTGGCGGAGGAACGCGACCGCGACCGCCTGCTGCTGGAGATCACCAACCTCCTCGTGAGCCACCGGGACCTGGGCGACCTCTTCGAGACCATCAGCGGCGCGCTGCGCGGGCGGCTCCGCCACGACCTGCTCATCCTCTCGCTCTGGAATCCGGAGAACGACACGGTCCGCATCCAGTACCTCGATTTCCCCACTTCCCGCGGGGCTTTCCCCCCCATGCCCACGGGCCACTCCAAGCAGCTGGGGCGGCTCCCCTGGGCTCCGGCCATCCGCGAGAAGCGCACCATCCTCCTGAGCGCCGAGGACTACGAGCGCGCCGACCCCGAGGTCTGCGCGAAGGTGCGCGGCGAGGGCCTCCGGACCTCGTGCAGCGTGCCCCTCCTCTCCCGCGGCCGCGCGCTCGGCGTGCTCAACTTCGCCAGCCGCCGCGAGGATGCCTTCACCCCCGAGGACGTCCATCTCATGGAGCGCGTCGCGACCCAGGTGGCGCTGGCCCTGGACAACGCCCTCGCCTACCAGGAGATCCAGGCCCTCAAGGATCGCCTCTCCGAAGAGAAGCTCTATCTGGAAGGCGAAGTCGGCGAGGACTTCGCGCCGGACGAGATCATCGGCGAGAGCACGGCCCTCCAGGGCGTCCTGCGGCAGGTGAGGGCCGTGGCGCCCTCGGATGCCACCGCGCTGCTCCTGGGCGAGACCGGCACGGGCAAAGAGCTGCTGGCGCGCCTGGTCCATGAGCACAGCCGGCGCCGGGACCGGACCTTCGTGAAACTCAATTGCGCGGCCATCCCGCTGGGCCTCATGGAGAGCGAGCTTTTCGGCCACGAGAAGGGCGCCTTCACCGGCGCCATCGCGCAGAAGAAGGGCCGCCTGGAGCTGGCGGACGGCGGCACGCTCTTCCTGGACGAGGTCGGCGAGCTGCCGCTGGAGCTCCAGCCCAAGCTGCTGCGCGCCCTCCAGGAGCGGGAGTTCGAGCGCCTGGGCGGCACCAGGACGATCTCCGTGGATGTGCGGCTCATCGCCGCCACCAACCGCGATCTCGAGCAGATGGTGGAGGAAGGCCGCTTCCGCGCCGATCTCTACTACCGGCTCCATGTCTTCCCCGTGCGCCTGCCGCCTCTGCGGGAGCGCCGCGAGGACATCCCCGCCCTCGTGCGCTACTTCACGCAGAAGCACGCGCGCAACCTCGGCCGCGGCATCCAGCGCATCCCCGTCGAAGTGATGGCGGCCCTCCAGGCCGCGCCCTGGGCCGGCAACATCCGCGAGCTGGAGAATTTCATCGAGCGCTCCGTGATCCTCTCCACCGGCGCCGAGCTCCGGGCCCCCCTTTCCGAGCTGCGCAATGGAGAGGCCCACGCCCCCGCCGCGACCGGGCCCACCCTGGAAGAGGCCGAGCGCCAGGCCATCCTCCAGGCCCTCAAGGCCGCGAAGGGCAAGGTGGCCGGCCCTCAGGGCGCCGCGGCTCGGTTAGGGCTCAAGCGGACGACCCTTCAAAGCCGCATGAAGAAATTGGGACTCGGGACTGCCGACATTTAGGCATTTGCCGAAATGTCGGCGCCTTTGTTTTCGGCACTTATCGGCATTCACGACAATAATCTAAATCAAAAATAGACTTACGAACTTGGCACAAGCTTGGCTCTGTGGGTTGCGGAGGTTCCCATGCTCCGCATCACCCCGAGCGAAGTCGGCACGACCCTGACCCTGCGGATGGAAGGCAAGCTGTCGGGGGCCTGGGTCGAGGCCGCGGTCCAGTCCTGGTCCCAGTTCCGGGCCCAGC